>PAZE01000042.1 GCA_002716065.1 Crocinitomicaceae bacterium
ATTCAGGGGAAATGGAAGCTTTCTAGAGTGGAGTGGTCAACTGGAACTGTTGACAATGTTCCACAAGAGAACTCCTACTATTTTATTCTTAATTCATCAAAGTCAGCAAACAACTTTATCATAGATGGGAATAAGGGAAGCTGGAGCTTTTCAGACTCTATTATTTTTATGAACTACATGCCTAACGAGGTTCATTCCAAAGTAGACTCATTGGTGATTTTAAAAAATGAAAATAGCTACGTTGCTGAATTTAAAAGTGGAGACGAAAAAGTTCTCACTATTGATGAAAACGGGGTTCATCCTGAACAGTTAAGCACAATGATGGAGCTAATTTTAGTTACTAAAAATGAACTTCAGCTTTACAGTGATGGTTCTCTTTATATTTATTCAAAGGAAACAATTTCTAGTTCTGGATTTTCATTTATTTCTATAATAAGAGGAGCAATTGGAATACTATTTTTTCTTTTCCTTGGATGGGTATTTAGTATTGATCGAAAAAACATTAATTGGGCACTTGTAGGAAAAGGAGTTGGATTACAACTTTTTATCGCAATTATGGTATTGAAGTTTCCTATAGTAGAAGCCATTTTTGATGGAATCAGCTATGGGTTTGTAAAATTAATAGGTTTTACAGATTACGGATTTACGTTTTTATTTAAAACCATATCAACTGGTGAAGTAGAAACACCTCTAATGAATTTTGCCTTTAAAATATTACCTACCATAATTTTCTTCTCAGCTCTTGTTAGCCTTTTTTACTATTGGGGAATTATTCAAAAAATAGTCTATGCTTTTGCCTGGCTTATGAAAAAATTCATGAAGCTTTCAGGTGCTGAAAGCTTAGCTGCTGCTGGCAATGTGTTTTTAGGTCAAACAGAAGCCCCCTTACTTGTAAAACCATATTTACTGAAAATGACAACGTCCGAAATGATGTGTTTAATGACTGGAGGAATGGCAACCATAGCAGGTGGAGTATTGGCAGCATATGTTGGATTTCTAGGTGGCGATGACCCTGAGCAGCAAGCATTCTTTGCCAAACATTTATTAACCGCATCTATTATTTCTGCCCCTGCTGCAATTGTTGCAGCAAAAATGTTGGTTCCAGAAAATGAAAAAATAAATGAAGATTTAAGTATTAATAAAGAAAAAATTGGAACCAATGCTCTTGAAGCAATTGCCAATGGCACAACCGATGGTTTAAAGCTAGCCATTAATGTAGGGGCAATGCTATTAGTTTTCATTGCCATAATGGCGCTATGTAATGGCATTCTTTTTCAGATTGGCGGATGGACAAATGTTAATGAACTAATTGCAAATCATACTCCTTACGATAGTTTGTCATTTGAATTTCTTTTAGGTTATTTAGGAAGACCTCTTGTTTGGATAATGGGTATAAGCTGGGAAGACTCCATTTATGTAGGTGAACTACTGGGAATAAAAACAGTACTTAATGAATTTGTTGCCTACCCAAGATTGGGAGAAATGAAAGCTTCAGGATTAATTTCTGAACGCTCTGTAATTATGTCTACTTATTTACTTTGTGGGTTTGCCAATTTTGCATCAATAGGAATTCAAATAGGTGGTATTGGTG
The DNA here is from genome assembly GCA_002716065.1 of Crocinitomicaceae bacterium. Classification (GTDB taxonomy): domain Bacteria; phylum Bacteroidota; class Bacteroidia; order Flavobacteriales_D; family Parvicellaceae. The sequence goes on from PAZE01000042.1 coordinate 1,592, forward strand.
CCTTGGTTCCTTCAAGAAAAGGATTACTTTCCAAACTAGGAATAAGAGCTTTAATTGGTGGTACAATAGCTTGTATTCTTACTGCAACAGTTATTGGAATGACATTATAAATGGCATAAATTATTCACTAAATAAGCCACTTATTAACGTAACCTTCAACCTTAATTTTGGAACAACTATATTTATCGAAATTTATCGTCTTTTTATGAAACAATACCTTAATTTATTAAATCATATTGTAGAAAATGGAACTCAGAAGGGAGACCGAACAGGTACTGGTACAATAAGTTGTTTTGGACATCAACTAAGATTTGATCTTCAACAGGGGTTCCCTTTACTAACTACAAAAAAACTTCACCTTAAATCTATAATACATGAACTTTTATGGTTCTTAAAAGGAGAAACAAACATTGATTATTTAAAACAGCATCAGGTAAGAATATGGGATGAATGGGCCGATGAAAATGGTGATTTAGGACCAGTTTATGGTCATCAATGGAGAAATTGGAACAGTGAAAATATTGATCAAATTGAAAATTTAATTACTGAACTAAAAACCAATCCAAACAGTAGAAGGATGTTGGTTTCCGCTTGGAACCCTAGTGTACTTCCTGATTCAACATTATCCTTTGCAGATAATGTTGCGAATGGTAAAGCGGCACTACCACCTTGCCATGCCTTTTTTCAATTTTATGTTGCAGATGGAAAACTCTCTTGTCAGCTTTACCAAAGAAGTGCAGATACTTTCTTGGGAGTACCTTTTAACATTGCTTCTTACGCCCTGTTCACTATGATGATTGCTCAAGTATGCAACCTTGAACCAGGAGATTTTGTACATACTTTTGGGGATGTCCACTTATACAACAACCATTTAGAGCAAGCAAAAATTCAACTAGAAAGAGAACCAAGGGCACTTCCTAAAATGATAATTAACCCTGAAGTAAAGGATATTTTCAGCTTTAAATATGAAGACTTTCAATTAGTAGATTACAATCCCCATCCACATATAAAGGCAGCCGTTTCAATATGATAGTTTCAATGATTGCAGCTGTTGCACAAAATCGGGTTATAGGTAAAAATAATCAGTTGATTTGGAATTTACCCAAAGACATGAAATTTTTTATGGCTTCAACAATGGGTAGACACATAATAATGGGAAGAAAAAACTACGACAGTATTCCTTTAAAATATCGACCTCTAAAAAATAGAACCAATATAATTGTTACAAGAAATCAAAAGTACTCTGCAAAAGGATGCGTTGTGGTGAATTCAATTATTGAAGGAATTACTTATGCTAAAAAAAATGGCGAAAAAGAATGTTTTATCATTGGTGGTGGACAGATTTATCAACAAGCTTTGGATCAAAATATTGTAGACAAGCTTTACATTACACATATTGACTCCAACTTTGATGGAGACACCTTTTTTCCAGAAGTTGATTACACAAAATGGAAGTCAACTTTGCTTTTTAGCAACATTGCTAATGAAAGCAACCCTCATGACTTTAAAGTTATGGTGTATGAAAAAAGCTAAGCTACCTTTAACTTACTAATTTTTGATTTTGAAAATTTCTCTTTTGCGTAAGAAAGGTTTATAATTACTTCTTTAACATCCATTGAAGGCGCATCAAACATTGCGTCAGTTAGGATTGCTTCGCAAATAGACCTTAGCCCCCTAGCTCCAAGTTTTAACTCAATAGCTTTTTCAACAATAAAATCAAGCACAGCATCCTCAATTTTAAGAGAAATATTATCTATTTCAAAAAGCTTTTGATACTGTTTAATCAATGCATTTTTTGGCTTTGACAGAATTTCTCTTAATGTCTTTTTATCAAGAGGATTTAGATAGGTTAAAACAGGAAATCTACCAATAAGTTCCGGAATTAATCCGTATTTCTTAATGTCTAACTGATTTACATACGACAACAGATTATCGTTTTTAACTAAATCTTTATCGACAGAACCAAAACCAATTGCCTGAGTTTTAACTCTTCTTTCAATAATTTTTTTGATTCCATCAAAGGCGCCTCCACAAATAAAAAGAATATTTTTGGTCTCAATTTGAATCATCTTCTGTTCGGGATGTTTCCTCCCACCCTGAGGAGGAACACTAACTACAGCCCCCTCCAATAACTTAAGCATAGCTTGCTGAACACCTTCTCCAGAAACATCTCTGGTAATTGATGGATTGTCACTTTTACGAGCAACCTTATCGATTTCATCAATAAACACAATACCTCTTTCTGCAGAAGCAACATCAAAATCAGCTGACTGTAGTAACCTTGACAAAATACTTTCAACATCTTCTCCAACATATCCAGCCTCAGTTAAAACAGTAGCATCTGCAATACAAAAAGGAACATTCAAAAGCTTAGCAATACTCTTGGCAAGTAAAGTTTTTCCTGTACCAGTTTCTCCAACCAAAATAACATTTGATTTTTCAATCTCTACATCATCCTTATTATCCTTATATAATAAACGCTTATAATGGTTGTAAACCGCAACAGAAAGCACCTTCTTAGCATCTTCCTGTCCTATAACATATTGATTAAGATGATCAATTATCTCTAATGGTTTAAGTAGTTGAAGAGAAGATTCTATCTCTTTTGAAATTTTTAACCCAACATCTTCCTGGACAATGGCATTTGCCTGCGTAATACAAGAATCACAAATATGACCAGTAATTCCAGCTATTAGTACATTAACATCCTTCTTCTCTTTTCCACAGAAAGAACATCGAATAGTATCGTTTTTTGACTTTGACATTTTTACAAAGGTAATAAATAGCTAGCTGTTTTAGCTATCTACAAAAAAGACATAACTTATTAGTTGATAATTACTTTGGATTTCTGATTAAAACCTCATCGATCATACCGTATTCTTTGGCTTCATGAGAAATCATCCAATAATCTCTATCACTATCTTTCCATACTTGCTTTTCATCTTTTCCAGTGTGGTGAGAAATAATAGAATAAAGCTCCTTTTTAAGCTTTTGAATTTCTCTAGCTGTAATTTCAATATCAGAAGCTTGCCCTTGAGCGCCCCCTAATGGTTGATGAATCATCACCCTTGAATGTTTTAAACCAGTTCGTTTACCAGCTGCACCAGCACACAACAAAACAGCCCCCATAGAAGCGGCCATACCAATACAGATAGTAGATACATCTGGATTTATATACTGCATAGTATCGTAAATACCTAAACCGGCATAAACAGAACCACCAGGTGAATTGATATAAATCTGAATATCTTTTTTAGCGTCTATAGACTCTAAAAACAACAATTGTGCTGTTACAATATTGGCAACATAATCATCAATACCTGTTCCTAAAAAGATAATACGATCCATCATCAATCTAGAAAAAACATCCATTACCGCAATGTTCATCTGGCGTTCTTCAATAATATTTGGAGTCATATTTGAAGGAACCTTAGAAATGGCAGACATGTAATTATCAACCGTTAGGCTAGATATACCCATATGCTTTACAGCATATTTTTTAAATTCATTTTGGTCAAAATTATGCATAGTTATACGTTCTTTAATTTTTGATGGTTAAAGTTAACATTTATAGAATGGATTCAACACCATTATATAAGAAACAAACAAAAGAAATTACATTTGGGAAGCAAGCTTCACAAAATCATCGTAAGACACCTGCTTCTCAGCAATTTTTAAATTTTCTTTTAAGAACGTCAGCACCTTTTGATCGTACATCATGTCAAAAATCTTTCTAGACTCTTCTTTGTTAGAAAGAACATTCTGAGCCGCTTTAGAAAGTTCTTCATCAGCAGGAATCATCATTCCATATTGACTATACTGTGAAGCTAATAGTTCTTTAGTTTTAGCAACTACTTCATCACTCTCCACCTTAATTTCATTGTCTTTAATAATACGATTTTCAATCAATTGCCACTTTAAACTTTTAGCATACTCATCGTATTCTTTTTCCAATTGATCTTTAGTAGCTTCTTTGTTAGTTGCTAAAATCCATTTTTTCAAAAACTCGTTGGGTAAATCCAACTTCAGTTTTTTGATTAATGTTTCTGAAACATGTTTTTTAAATATTCTATCACTATCTCCGATAAACATTTTTTCTAAATCGTCACTAACCCTATTTCTGAAAGAAGCCAAATCATCAACTTCTCCCTGTCCAAAAACCTTATCAAATAATGCGTTATCTAAATTAGCTGGAGAAAGTCTCTTAATTTCAGTAACCGTTAGCTGAACATTTCTGTCGTAGGCAGCGGCCCTGTCCTTATCAATTCCTAGCATTGCAGCCATGTCCGCCTCACCCTTAGATATTTTTCTTGGATCAACTACTAGAACATCTGATGACTTAAGTCCAATTAGTTTCTTTTTTGATTTTTTGTCATCAACAAACTCTACAGAAACAGTAGAAGATTGATTGAAACCATCCTCAACAACATTATCATCTTTATCTAGCTCCCTAAATGAAGCCATTATCATGTCTTTATCAGAAGATTCATCCACAACTGCTAACTTACCATACCTTTTTGCAAAGTCTTCAATCTGTTTGTCAATTAATTTATCGTCAACTTTAACCTTGTGAAAAGTATGTTTATCTCTGCCAGGTAATTTAAGTTCAAATTCTGGAGCAATTCCAATTTCATATTCGAATTCAAAATCTCCAGGATTTTTCCAATCAATAGTTAAGTTTTCATCAGCTTTTGGTAGAGGATTACCTAGAATATTAATTTCGTTTTCAGTGATGTGTTTTTGAATTGACTGACTTAAAATTTTATCAATTTCTTCAGCTAAAATCGAAGGTCCATATTTCTTTTTAATTACTGAAGTAGGAATATGTCCTTTTCTAAAACCAGGTAATTGAACTTGTTTTTTATAATTCTTCAATGAACTTTCATAAGAGCCATTGTAATCTTCATTACTTATTTTTACCCTTAAAACAGCATTTAATGCATCAATGTTTTCTATTTTAACATCCATAATTAATCTTCATTTAAAACATAAAAATGGCATAAGTAAAACTTACACCATTTATATAACTTGTGCGGGTAAAGGGAGTCGAACCCCCACGCCTCGCGGCACTAGATCCTAAGTCTAGCGTGTCTACCAATTCCACCATACCCGCAAAATTTTGAATCTTTATCCAAAAATGGTCTGCAAAGTTATTTAATTTTATTAAAAACAAAAGTTTAACCTCAATTTTGTTCTGTTAACTTTGTAATCAAAATAAATCAACTATGCTTACAATAGATCCCATTGAATTAGGAAATCCTAAAGCCCATCATTACCTATTAGGTGCTGTAGGGCCAAGACCCATTTGTTTTGCCAGTACAATTGATTCAAAAGGCAATCGAAATCTAGCCCCCTTTTCTTTCTTCAATGTCTTTAGTTCAAACCCACCTGTTGCCATTTTTTCTCCTGCAAGAAGCGGAAGAACAGGTAAACAAAAAGACACTTACAACAACGTCAAACAGGTGTCTGAAGTAGTGATTAATTTGGTTAACTATAATATGGTAGAGCAAATGTCTCTATCAAGTTCTCCATATCAACCAAATGTTGATGAATTTATAAAAAGTGGATTTACACCAATTGCATCAGAGACTATTCGCCCATACAGGGTTAAAGAATCTCCTGTACAAATGGAATGTGACGTATTTAATATTATGGAGCTAGGCGAAAATGGTGGAGCTGGGAATCTAATTATGTGTAAAATCAAAAAAATTCATATTCAAGATGACATTCTTGACAACAACAATATGATCGACCAACATAAAATTGATTTGGTTTCTAGAATGGGTGGAAATTGGTACTGTCGATCGGATAAAAATTCAATGTTTGAAATTACAAAGCCCATTACAACTTGTGGTATTGGTTTTGATAACATTCCCAATGAAATACTAAACAGCTCAATACTATCAGGAAACGACTTAGGTAAGCTAGGAGGCATAGAACAATTGCCAAACGAAACAGAAGTTAATGAATACAAACTAACGGATTTAAGTGAGTTGTTTATTGAATATGAGGACAATCAGAAACAGCTTGAACTTGTATTACACCAAAAGGCTAAATCAATGTTAAATGAAGACTTATTAGAAGAAGCCTGGAAAACATTATTGGCATTTAACAACTAACTTATTTTCATTAACTGGTAAAAAGTTTAGCTTTGCTAAAAAATAAACAATCAAAATTATGAGTCTAACAATAAAAGGGCAATTGGTAAGAATATTAGATCCAGAAAGTGGAACCAGCAAAGCAGGCAAACAATGGAAAAAACAATCTTTTTTAGTAAATACTGGCGCTCAGTATAATCCTGAAATATGTTTTCAGCTTTTTGGAGAAGATAAAATTCAGATGTTAGACGGGATCAATAGTGGCGATCAAATTGAAGTCTCTTTTAACATTTCATCTAGAGAATATAATGGTCGTTACTTTCATAATATTGATGCATGGAAAATTACCAAAGAAACCATTGCTGACAATAATCCAGAATCGATTTCACCTGACTTGGATTTGGAACCTCTTGGAGAGGATGAAGCAGATGATCTACCGTTTTAAATAAATCATGTCATTTATTGACAAATACAGTAATACGTTTAGATACCTTCTTCCGAACCCTCTAACTATTGCTCTTCTTCTAACGCTATTTACATTTTCTCTAGCCTTTTTTTGGCCGCATCAATCGCATGATATTAACGTATCAATTTCTTATGAAGAAAATACATGTACTATTGAAGCTAATCAAATAATTTCTTGGAATAATGGAGTAAACAGTAAATGTGTTAAAGTAAAAAAAAGCAACTTAGTTGAGCTTACTGGAAAATTCAAGCATCCTGAAAATGGATACACCTCAACTGTTTTTTTTGAACCTTCAAAAAACAATAGCCAAATTGTTCATGTTGAATCAAAACCTAAACTACTACAACTTTTTTCATTTTGGTATGCTGGACTGTGGGGAAAAGGAGGTTTAAATTTTGCATTTCAAATGATGTTAATGCTTGTTCTAGGCCATGTTCTTGCACTTAGCAAACCTATTGAAAAGCTAATAAATAAGATTGCACCTTACTGTAATACCACTTCAAAAGCAGCTTTTTTAGTTACCTTTTTTTCCTTATTAACAAGCTGGTTCAATTGGGGGTTAGGTTTAATTTTTGGGGCAATATTTGCAAGAAAAGTTGGAGACTTTTCGGTCAAAAACAAGACTCCACTAAACTACGCCTTAGTAGGTGCAGCAGGATACTCAGGATTAATGATTTGGCATGGGGGGATATCTGGGTCATCTTTAATCAAAGTAGCTGAAAAAGGACACTTTAAGGAACTTATTTCAAATGAGTATTTGCTATCACAACTTCCCTCAACAATTGGCTTTAGTGAAACTGTTTTTTCTCCCATGAACATTTTTGCCTCTATTTGTTTACTTATTCTGCTTCCTTCAATTATGTTTTTTTTGGGGAAAAAGAAAAGTTCTTCTCCCATTACTATTTTGAAACAAAAAACAGAAATTTCTAAAAACTCAACATTAATAGGTGCTGAAAAAATTGATCATTCTCTACTGTTTTCTTGCTTTATTGGAGGAGGAATTATCTTATACTCTTTTTACCTTGCTATAAGCAACCCTGGTGCTTCAGAGCTGAATTTTATCAATCCAAACTACATCAACTTCTTACTTCTTGGACTAGCCATAATTTTCAATGGAAGTATATTCCGTTTTTTAAAATCACTTGAAGAGGCTATAAAAGGAGTTTCAGGAATACTTATTCAATTCCCACTTTATTTTGGAATAATGGGTATTATGAGTAACAGTGGTATGATTAATGACATAGCAACACTTTTTATCTCTATTTCCAACGAAATAACCTATCCATTATTCACTCTTTTAAGTGCCGGAATAGTAAATATATTTGTGCCCAGTGGTGGTGGACAATGGTATGTTCAAGGTCCAATTGTAATTCAAACAGCTATTGAAATGGGCATTCCTCTTTCAAAAAGTATTATGGCTCTAGCTTATGGTGATCAGCTTACCAACATGCTGCAACCCTTCTGGGCACTTCCTCTACTAGGAATCACAGGCTTAAAGGCTAAAGAAATACTTCCTTATACATTACTATTGATGTTGTGTGGACTTTTGATTTTCTCTATTGCATTAATTTTGTTTTAATTTTACAATTGCGTAAAATTTTTTAATTCTTAGACCTATTTACATGAAAAACACCGCTTATTTTTTTATAGTCGCTATTTCTATTGTCACCACTCTTATCTATGGAAAAAGCCTATTGATTCCTTTTATTTTCGCATTACTCCTTTGGTTTTTATCAAGGAAGCTAAGAATCTCTTTAAATAAAATTAAGTTCATCAATAAATTTTTACCCTCATGGCTAAAGAACACTATTAGTTCATTATTTATATTATCTCTACTAATTATAATTTCAAAAATCTTATACAGTAACATTAATACTTTAGCTACTGCATCTAAAAATTACGATTACGATATTGAGCCTATTATAGAATCACTTTCTAGCTACTTAACTGTAGATGTTGTTGAAGCTTTAAAAAACCAATTGGGGAACATTAATTTCGGTAAAATTCTTTCTTCAAATTTCAATTCACTTACAAAACTTTTTGGAAACTTAATTATGATTTTTGGAAAATTATTTATGTTTATTATTTATGTTCTATTTATCTTCTTGGAAGAAATTAATTTTCATCAAAAACTTATACTAGCTTTTTCAAAAAGCAACAAACAAGACAAAATTTCTACAGTTATTGAAGAAATTGAGGCTTCTATAACCAACTACTTAGGTTTAAAAACAATAGTGAGTCTTTGTACCGGTTTGCTTAGCTATATCGTATTGCTTTTTGTAGGCATTGATGCGCCCATTTTTTGGGCCTTTCTGATTAGTCTGTTAAATTACATTCCGACTGTTGGATCTTTAATTGCTACGGTTTTCCCAGCGACATATTGCCTATTACAATTTGGCGAAGTTTACCCCTTTGTATTAGTTCTTGTATTAGTTGGCACAATACAGGTTCTTGTAGGAAATATCTTGGAACCAAGACTGATGGGTAATTCATTAAACATAAGCTCTTTAGCAACATTAATTGCGCTTTCAGTATGGGGGTCTATTTGGGGTATAACTGGAATGTTTTTAAGTGTCCCCATCACTGTAATTCTAATAATAATTCTTTCTCAATTTCCCTCAACTAAACCTGTAGCTATTATGCTTTCTGATAAGGGAGAAATCAAATAACCAGTTGAAAGTAAAAAAAAACATATTCATTTTTTTAGGCCCCGTTGTCTTTACCCTTTTGTTTTTTATAGGTCCTCCTGAATCGATGAATGAAAAATCTTTTGGCCTTTTACTTACGGTAATTTGGATGGCCATTTGGTGGATAACGGAAGCTATACCTATTGCTGTAACCTCATTACTTCCAATTGTTCTTTTTCCACTATTTGGAATAATGGACCTTTCAAACACAGCAGAATCATATGGAAACAAAATAATATTTCTATTCATAGGCGGATTTATTTTAGCATTAGCTGTAGAAAAATGGAACTTGCATAAAAGAATTGCTTTAACCATAATTTCAATTATTGGAAGTAATGTTTCCAATATTCTTCTTGGGTTTATGGTTGCAACAGCGTTTCTTTCGATGTGGATTTCAAACACTGCAACTACGGTAATGATGCTACCCATTGCCTTATCAGTAATTAATCAGTTTAAAATTGATGATAAACATTTTTCTGTAGTTTTTGGCAAAGCACTAATGCTAAGTATTGCCTTTAGCGCCTCTATTGGAGGCATTGCTACACTAATTGGAACTCCTCCAAATTTAATTTTCGCAAGCTTTGTTCAAGAAAATTACGGGGTTGAAATAAGTTTTATGCAGTGGATGAAAATAGGTTTACCTACATCAACAATTTTACTGCTTATAGCTTGGTTTTATTTAACTAGAGTAGCTTTTAGATTTGAGAAAAAGAACATCTTACTAAAAAGAACAGAAATCGACAGTCAGTTGGAGCAGTTGGGCCCTATGCAAAAAGAAGAAAAATTGGTACTAATTATCTTTTCACTAACAGTATTTTGTTGGATAACACGTTCATTTTTTCTAAATGAATTTATTCCTGAAATTGACGATACCATTATAGCCATATGCTCAGCGATTCTGCTATTTATAATTCCAAGTAAAAAATCAAATGAAAAATTAATGACATGGAATGACGCACTAAAACTTCCATGGGGAATCCTTCTTTTATTTGGTGGAGGATTAGCAATTGCTAGCGGGTTTCAAACAACAGGATTAGCCATATGGGTAGGAAATCAACTATCTATTCTTGAAGGAGTGTCTTTACTGCTAATTGTACTATTTACTGTAACTCTAGTAAATTTTCTAACTGAAGTAACCTCTAATTTAGCCACTACAGCTATGTTATTACCCATTATGGCTACCCTAGCAATAGCACTAAAAGTAGATACCAACACACTAATGATATGTACAACCTTAGCTGCCTCATGTGCATTTATGCTTCCGGTTGCTACTGCTCCTAATGCTGTTGTTTTTGGATCTAAGCTCCTGAAGATTTCAGAAATGGTCAGGATAGGTTTTTGGATGAATGTAATTTCAATTATAGTACTAACAGCACTAGTTTATTTTTTATTACCATTGCTTTGGAAATAAAAATGATTAATTCTTTAAAGTGATTAATCTTCAATAAGCTGCCAAGAACCTGTATTAATTAACGGCTCTGCTTGCTTAAACTTCATCTGTTTAGTTTCTCCACTTTGAATATTAAGCACCTTAACTCTCTCATTTCTGCCAGGTCGTTTAAGAACAGACACAGGTTGTCTTTTTTCTGGAACTCCTTGGTTTTTTTGAGCCATCTGAGCGTTTTGTCTTGTTGATTGACTCAAATCTTCTCTTCCTGTTTTTAGTTTACTTAAGTCCTGTTTTAATGAAGGTTGTGAACTTTTAGTTTGAGCAGCTTGCTCATTTTCATTAGGCAATTGTGCTTTCATTAGGAATGAAATAATATCTTTATTAAGCTTGTCTAACATTCCTTTAAACAATTCATACCCTTCTAATTTATAAATCAACAATGGATCTTTTTGCTCATATTGGGCATTCTGAGCACTTTGCTTTAAGAAATCCATTTCTCTTAAGTGTTCTTTCCATTCATTATCAATAAATCCTAAGGTAATGCTTCGCTCCAATGCGTTAATTGCTTTTGCCCCTTTGGATTCATAGGCTTCTTTAAGATTTACGACTATTTTAATTCCCTTTCTACCATCAGTAAAAGGAATAACGATATTTTCAAAGCTATCCGATTGATTTTCGTAAACATTTTGAATAACTGGAAAAACTCGATCCTGAATAATTTTTGATTTTCTATTGTATCCTTCTCTAGCAGAATGGTACAATTTTTCAATCAATAATTCTGGTTCAGAATTAAGAAATTCTTCTTCTGAAAACGGACATTGAATGCCAAAATTTCGAATTATTTCAAAAGAAACACCATCAAAATCGCCACTATCTTGGAAAGTATAAACCGTTGATTCAGAAACATCATATAGAATGTTATCTAAATCCAGCTCCAGTTTATCTCCAAACAAAGCGTTTTTTCGTCTTGAATAAATTGCAGTTCTTTGAGAATTCATTACATCATCAAACTCTAGAAGTCTTTTTCGAATACCAAAATTATTTTCTTCTACTTTTTTCTGTGCCCTTTCAATAGATTTGCTAATCATTGAATGCTGTATAACTTCTCCCTCTTTGTGACCCATTCTATCCATCATTTTGGCAATTCTTTCCGAGCCAAACAAACGCATTAAATTATCTTCTAAGGAAACAAAAAATTGAGAAGCTCCTGGATCACCTTGTCTTCCAGACCTTCCTCTAAGCTGTCTATCCACCCTTCTGGAATCGTGTCTTTCAGTACCAATAATTGCCAGCCCACCATTTTCTTTTACACTATCTGCTAATTTAATATCTGTTCCCCTACCTGCCATGTTAGTGGCAATGGTAACCGTTCCAGCCTTTCCAGCTTCAGTAACCACTTCAGCTTCTTTCTGATGGAGCTTAGCATTAAGAACTTGATGCGGAAGCTTTTTCATCTTTAGCATTCTTGAGAGTAGCTCAGAAACCTCGACTGAAGTTGTCCCAACAAGAACAGGCCTTCCTTCATTTTTTAACCGTTCTATTTCATCAATAATTGCAGTATATTTTTCTCGTGCAGTTTTATATACTAAATCTTGCTGATCTTTTCGAATAACTGGTTTATTGGTTTTAACAACTACAACATCTAGTTCATAAATATCCCAAAATTCTTTTGCCTCTGTTTCTGCTGTACCCGTCATTCCAGCAAGCTTATGATACATTCTAAAGTAGTTCTGCAAAGTAATGGTTGCATAGGTCTGAGAAGCGGCTTCTACCTTTACATTTTCCTTAGCTTCAATTGCTTGATGGAGGCCATCAGAATATCTTCTTCCGTCCATGATTCTTCCTGTCTGCTCATCTACAATTTTTACTTTATTATCCATTACTACGTACTCTACGTCTTTTTCAAATAGAGCATATGCCTTAAGTAATTGATTAATGGAGTGTATTCTTTCTGCTTTTACCGTATAGTCAGACATCAGCTCATCTTTAAGCTTAAGTTGCTGATCAGGTGAATTGCTGCTAGATTCAATTTCTGCGATTTTTGTTCCAATATCCGGAAGAATGTAAAATTCAGGGTCTTCTTGTCCTGAAATTAAATCAATTCCTTTTTCAGTTAAATCGATAGTATTGTTTTTCTCATCAATAACAAAATATAAAACCTCATCAGCCTTGGGCATTTCCTTGGCATTGTCTTGAAGGTAAAAATTTTCTGTTTTTTGCAATTGGATTTTAATCCCAGGCTCACTTAAATACTTAATGATTGCTTTACTTTTAGGAAGCCCTCTGAAAGATCTTAAAAGAGAAAGCCCCCCCTCTTCAAGAAGAGTTTTTAACTCTTTTTTATCAACACCTTCTTGATCAGCTTTTGCTAGTTTAGTTTTTGCTTCTGAAAGCAGAGAAGTAACCAGTTTTCTTTGGTGATTAACTAGTTTTTCAATTTTAGGTTTTAATAACGAAAACTCATGTTCATCTCCTCTAGGAACAGGTCCAGAAATAATAAGAGGTGTTCTTGCATCGTCAATTAAAACAGAATCCACCTCATCGATTATAGCATAATGATGCTTTCTTTGAACCATCCCTTCTGGTTCACTTACCATATTGTCTCTTAAATAATCAAACCCAAACTCATTATTTGTTCCAAATGTAATGTCGGCATTATATGCCGATATTCTTTCTGGTGAATGTGGTTTATGGTTATCTATACAGTCGACAGATAAGCCATGAAATTGATAAATGGGCCCCATCCATTCTGCATCCCTCTTAGCTAAGTAATTGTTAACTGTAATAACATGAACTCCTTTGCCAGCAAGTGCATTCAAATAAACTGGGAGAGTTGCCACAAGAGTTTTTCCCTCACCAGTCATCATTTCTGCAATTTTACCCTTATGAAGTGCCGTACCACCCATGAGTTGAACATCATAGTGAATCATGTTCCAAACAATCTCAGATCCTGCCGCATCCCAATGATTTTTCCAAGTAGCCTTATTAGCTGAAACAGTTAGGTGCTCATATTTATTAGCTAACTCAATATCCATTTCATTTGCAGTAACACACAATTGGCCATTTTCACATAATCTTCTTGCCGTTTCCTTTACAACAGCAAAGGCTTCAGGTAAAAGCTCCATTAGTACTTTCTCGAGTTGCTCGTCTTCTTGTTTTTCTAATGCTTCAATTTCTTTGAAAATAGCTTCTTTTTCATCAATAGGTGTTTTAGAAGAGTGAGCCTTTTCTTTTAAAGCGATAGTTTTAGATACAATATCAGCTAAAAAGTCTTTAATTCTAGTTTTAAAATCAGCTGTCTTAGCTCTAAGCTGATCATCAGTTATTGAGCTAAGCTTCTGGAATTCGCTATTTATAAGCTCAACTACAGGCAATAATTCTTGTAAATCTTTTTGAGATTTATCACCAAACAATTTTTTTACAATTTTTTCAAACATCTATAATCGTATTAACGGCTAACAAAAATAATCGAATTGTTAACATCCTATTGATTAATAGCCAAATAAATGACTTCAGAAACTATACCAAATTAAGAACACTGACACTATGTCGTGAAACAAAAAAATAAAAAGGAAATCTGCAGAAATTAACAGACAAAAAAACAATGAAATAAAATGAATAATTTAATATTCATCTTCATTAAAAAAGAAATCTTCTTTAGTAGGATAATCTGGCCATATTTCTTCAATTGTATCGTAGCTTTCTCCTTCATCTTCAAGAGCCTGAAGATTTTCAACTACCTCTAAAGGAGCCCCTGTTCTCATCGCAAAATCTATTAATTCATCTTTTGTTGCTGGCCATGGTGCGTCCTCTAAATACGATGCTAATTCAAGTGTCCAATACATAATAAAATTGTTTTATTCTGTTATATGGCGCAAAAATAATTTTTTTGTTGATACATCAAAATAAAAAACAACTTTAAATTATTTTTTTGGATTCCAAGGGATTTCATCAGCCCCTAAGTCAAAAGATAATTTTCTAGACAACACAAACAAATAATCTGAAAGACGATTTAAATACTGTGGGATAATTGAATGGACTTGCTCATTTTCAGAAAGCTCAATTACAATTCGTTCACAGCGCCTGCAAACTGTTCTGGCAATATGACAATAGGAAACAATTGTATGCCCCCCAGGAAGAATAAAACTAGTCATTTTAGGAAGATCATTTTGTAAATTATCTATCTGCTTCTCTATATAAACAACATCATGCTCATTAACTTGTGGGAGTTCAAAATTGGATTTTTTATTCCCTAAAGCAGCTAAATTTGAACCAATTGTAAAAAGTCTATCCTGCACATCAAGAAGAAAATCTTTATAAGACTGATTAATTGGTTGATCTTTAATTAATCCTATCCAAGAGTTTAATTCATCGGAAGTTCCGTAGGCATTGATTCTTAAATCGTATTTTTTTACTCGATCTCCACCTAAAAGAGAGGTTTCTCCCTTATCACCAGATTTTGTATATATTTTCATTGCTGATAAATTATAAATTTTTCTTCGATAGAATTTAAAATTGAAAAAAGTTCATCTTTATTTTCTATTGTCACCAATTGAGTTCTGTATTTTTTAAAATCTTGAATTCCCTTAAAATACCTGGCGTAATGTCTTCTCATTTCAAGAAGCCCCAATCTTTCACCTTTCCATTTAATGCTAAAATCTAAATGCTCTCTTACAACATCTATTTTCTCTTGCAATGATGGCTCTGGAAGCAAAATACCGTTATTTAAATATGATTTAACCTGATTAAAAAACCAGGGGTTTCCTATTGAAGCTCTTCCAATCATTAAACCATCTACACCATACCTATTTTTATATTCCAATGCTTTTTGAGGTGAATCAATATCTCCATTTCCAAAAACTGGAATATTCATTCTTGGGTTATTTTTTACCTGAGCTATTAACGACCAGTCTGCTTCTCCTTTATACATTTGAGCCCTAGTCCTTCCATGAATAGAAATGGCTTTAATACCTACATCTTGAAGACGCTCAGCAACCTCTACTATATACTTACTACTCTCATCCCAGCCTAAACGAGTTTTCACAGTAACAGGAAGTGATGTAGCATTAACAATCTCTTTTGTTAAAGAAACCATTTTTGGAATATCTTGAAGAATTCCTGCTCCAGCTCCTTTACATGCTACCTTTTTAACTGGGCATCCATAGTTGATATCAATAATATCAGGATTTACAGCCTCACAAAGCTGAGTAGCTTTTTTCATAGATTCTATTTCAGATCCAAAAATTTGAATTCCAACAGGTCTCTCATATTCGAAAATATCTAACTTTTGCACACTCTTTACAGCATCTCTAATTAAGCCTTCTGAAGAAATAAATTCTGTATACATTACATCAGCACCGTGTTTTTTACAAAGAGCTCGAAAAGGTGGGTCACTTACATCTTCCATTGGGGCAAGTAGCAATGGAAATTCAGTTAATTTTATGTCTCCTATATATACCAAAAAAGTACTTTTATAGTGCAAAATTAATCGATAAGTACTAAAGCGACCTAATAATTATGAAAAATGGTTCCTTATACAGTAAATCTACAACAGAAAAAATATTTTATTTTTTTCTAATTTGCCTTCTTGGAAAGCTTCTATTTAGTGGGCTTTCATTTTATGCTTGTTCATTTTTTTTCAATATTGATTTGCATGAACTCTCTGGAACAAAAACATTAACTATTAATGAGGTAAGAGCATATAAAACTGCTGCAGTTTTTGACCAACTAGGAACATTTTTATTTCCAGCCATACTCTTTTGCTATTTATTTGGAAAATCACCTACTTATTACTTAAACCTCAATCCATTTAAGAAAAAGCTGTTTTTAATCATTCCTATTACTTTAACAGTAATGTATATATGTTCCTTTGCCCTTATTGAGATAAATAAAATCATTGATTTTTCTTTTTTAGGAGAATCACTTTTAAATCGCTTTTTAACCAGCCAAGAATTTCTTGAAAAAATACACTATTCATTTATTGGAGTTTCACCTATTAATTTAATTGGATGTGTGTTTATTATGGCTCTTTTGCCTGCGCTTTGTGAAGAATTTGTTTTTCGTGGGATACTCCAACATTTATTTTCTAACTGGTTTAAAAGCGTTCATATAGGAGTTGTTTTTTCAGCAATTATTTTTGCTGTTTTACATTTTCAATTTTTTAATTTATTGGCTCTACTATTTATTGGAGTTTTACTAGGCTATATAGTGTGTTTAACCAATAACTTGTGGACCTCAATACTCCTTCACTTTTTCTACAACCTTACTAGTTTACTTACCATTTTTTTAGAAAAAAAATCAATGATTTCAACTTCAATAGAATCTGGTTCAGTCTCTATTTACATTCCTATAATTGTATTGCTGCTTTGTCTTTTTTTATTAGTACTAATGTTTAGGAAAAATCATTCATTTGCGCTGATCAAAGAAAAATATAGCCACTAAAAAAGGAGCAAAAAGCTCCTTTAGAATAGTTTTATGTAGGGATAACCCTACTTCTTTTTGTCTTTTTTAACTGAATAAACCACCTTGAATGCTTCTGCTTCTTTTAGTTCATCCTGAATTTCTCGAACTAATCTCATTTTTGTTTTTTTATCTACCTTAAATACATTAAAAAACTTAGAGTCCCAAACCTGAGCAAACTCAGGATTTTTCTTCAGCTTATTTAGGTAGTTTCTAATCTCAGAATTATCGTTGATTAAATCATCATCTAGCTGTGTTTTGTAAAGAGGTTCTCCCTTAGCAGTATATTCACCTGGAACCTTCCCTATCCAATAATAAGCAGCTTTAACATTCTTCTCCAAATCAATTGTTTCTTTAATAGAAACCTTATCTATTTCTAAACGCTTAGATTCTTTTTCTTTAAAAACTGTAGTTACCATAAAGAAGAAAAGCAACATAAATACAATATCAGGAAGAGCAGCAGTTGAAATTGCTGGATCTTTTCTTTTCTTACCTTTTGAAAATTTTGACATAGTTACTTTTTTACTGTACGGATCTATTCTTCTCTTTCATTATTCTTTTAGGGTATACCTGACGTATAGCAGATATTTTCGCCTTATCTGAATCCACTTTTTTATTAAGCTTAGTAAAAGGAACCCCAAATTTTTCAATACACAACTCGTTTCTTAGACTATTTAAACCAATCATTATTTGATCAAGAACCTGCATATAAATATCATAAGATGTTGCATTATCTAATTGAATAGATACTGTAGCGCTGTTGGGAAGAGCAGGAAAATCACCAATTAAATTAACTGCTTCTAAACGACTTGCCCATATACCTCTTTCAATATTGTACAACGGAGCATCGGGATATATTTTAAGTACTTCATCTAATCTTGCTAGTGTATCTTCACATACCCTTTTGGTAACATCAATATATTTCGGCCATCTTGGATCTCCTTTTTTATGAACGTAAAATTCCTTAACAGCATCTTGGATATCATCAAGTTCTGCAAATTCTTCTTCAATAGCAATTTTATCAGTCTTAGTAGCCTGTATTTGAAGAACATTAGTTTTATTCAATAAAAATTCAATCTCAGATTTTTGAGGCAACCTTTCTTCATGAACCTGTGGAAGGTTCATAGTTGTGGTAATAAGGAAAAAAATCAGAAGCAAAAAAGCAATGTCTGCCATTGAGCCAGCATTAATTTCTTCTATTTCTTTTTTAGCCATAACTAAGTTTTATCTAAAGTATTTAACTACAGTACCTCCTATCCAGCCAATCAATGCTACAAAAATTAAGATTCCAGTTGCATTAATAGCTGCACTAGCAATTTTCCAATTCTCAGGAGTGTGTATTTTTTCTTCATCTAAAAGACCTACTTCAGAATTAATCATTTCAGCTGGAACATCAGAAGAAGATGATATGTAAACAATTACCATTAGCAGGGCAAAAATTCCAATTCCAGCAAGAATTCGAAGTGCTTTCTGACGATCAATAATTGCTAGATAAACAAAACCACCTAATACAATGATTACAGCTAGGATTAGAATGGTATTTGTAAAACCAATAACCAAAGAAACATCTCCCCAAAGAGTTCTACTTTTTTCTTCAGCAATTTCAGCCGTTCTTTGAGTAATGTGCTGATTTAATTCACTTGATGTTAGCTCCTTATTTAGCTCTAAATCTTTTGCTTCTTTTATAGCCCACTGTTCTTGCTGTTCATAGCTCATCTCAGCAGGATTATCGTCTCCCATTACCCAAACCGTAAACA
Organism: Crocinitomicaceae bacterium; assembly: GCA_002716065.1. Taxonomy (GTDB): domain Bacteria; phylum Bacteroidota; class Bacteroidia; order Flavobacteriales_D; family Parvicellaceae. The sequence goes on from PAZE01000042.1 coordinate 20,449, forward strand.
AAACTCCAAGAAAGATAATAAGAGCAGTTATCGACTTAAGTACTATATTTTGAACCTTAGTATCCATAATTTTTAAAAATTATAATTCGTAAATCAATTTTACTTAGAAGATATATCGTGCTTAACTAAAATATCAATTAGAGATATAGAAGCGTCTTCCATTTGATTCACCAAAGAATCAATTTTAGAAACAATGTAATTGTAAAAAATCTGAAGGATGATGGCAACAATAAGACCAGAAACAGTTGTAATAAGTGCAACCTTAATACCTCCTGCTAATTCGTCTGGTTTTGCCTCACCTTTTAGCTCAATAATATCAAATGCTTGAATCATACCTATTACCGTTCCCATGAAACCAAGCATTGGGGCAAGAGCAATAAATAATCCAATCCAAGAAAGACCTCTTTCCAATAATCCCATTTGAACACCTCCATAGGAAACCACAGATTTTTCTACCATTTCAACTCCCTCGGAACTTCTTTCCAATCCTTGATAAAATATACTTGCAACAGGACCTCTTGTATTTCTACAAACTTCTTTAGCTGCATCAACACCTCCGTTAGAAAGAGCGGATTCAATTTGATCCAATAAATCCTTTGTATTGGTAGTTGCTAAGTTTAAATAAATAATACGTTCAATTGATAACGCCAAACCAAGAATCAATGCAATTAATACAAATGACATAAATAGCGGGCCACCTTCAATAAATTTAAGCTTAAGTGCCTGTGAGATTCCAGCTGATTCTTCAGCAGCAGGCTCTTCAGCAACTTCTTCACTTGTGCCTTCTTCGGCTACAACTTCTTCTTCAACAGCATCATTAGCTACTTCCTCATCGGCTACAACTTCTTCAGCTACAACATTTTCAACTTCAGCATCATTTGTTAACGAATCTTGAGCAGTAGAAATACTTCCCATTGATAACATTCCGAATACTGCAATAAAAGCAAATACTTTTTTCATAATTGTGGTTTCTAATTGTTTTTAATCTGTAAAATAGTGGAGTTTCCTCCTTGTAAAATTTAATTGGTTGCCAAAATACAAAATTTTAACGTTGTAAATATAATTTTATTTTAAGAATTCAACTTATACGCTATAAGTCTATATTTCTCCGGATAAACTTTTAACAAATGCCTCTTCTAACTCCTATATATCATTATACTGAGCAAGTAAAATCATCAATTTTGTTACTACTGCTTCAATAGTCATATCCTTAGCTCCAACAACTCCCATTTTTTTAAGTTGTGCGCTTGTTTCATATTTACCTTGCTGAACACTTCCAGCATTACACTGAGTAAGGTTCACAATGAATTTTCCTTTAACAATAAAGTCTTTAATAATTTTTAGAAACTTTTTATTGGTAGGAGCATTTCCTGAACCAAAAGTCATCAAAATAAATGCTTTGGCACTTGACAATGAAAATTGTTTTTCCATTAAATCAAAATCCATTCCAGGAAACAAATAGACAATACCAATTGAATTGTCAAATTTTGAAAAATATTGAACCTCTTCAGAAGGATAAGGTAAAAAGCTTTGAAAATTATACTTAATATCTATGCCCGCCTCTGCAAGTGTTGGATAATTAAATGACTCAAAAGCTTCAAAATCTTCAGAACTCACTTTTGTAGTTCTATTTGCTCTATATAGCTGATATTCAAAATAAATGGCAACTTCCTGAATAATAGGTTCTTTATTTTTTGTTGCTGCTGCAATTTCAATTGCTGTAATTAAATTTTCTTTACCGTCAGTTCGAATTGTTCCTATAGGTAGTTGAGAACCCGTAAAAATGATGGGCTTATTAAGGTTTCTAAACATAAAACTCAACGCACTTGCCGTATAAGCCATCGTGTCTGAACCATGAAGAATAACAAAACCATGGTAATTATTGAAATTCTTCCATATAAAATCTCCCATCTTTTTCCAAGAAGAAGTGTTCATGTTTGAAGAATCTATTGGTCGTTTAAAAGACACCGCATCTAATGAGCATTTAATCTTTTTGAGCTCTGGAATTTCTTTGGTAATATGGTTAAAATCAAAAGGGCTTAATGTACCAGAAGCAGGATCTGTAATCATCCCAATTGTACCTCCACTGTATAGAATTAATATTTTAGGCTTACTCACTTTATTGAAAAATAAATGTTAATGGCATTAGTACCAATAAACCGTCCAATATAAAAGAATAGTACCAATCTGGCCTAATTTTAAACGAAAATGAAACCACAAAAGATGTCAGTAAACAGTATAATCCCATCATTGTATGATGAAAATAAAAGCAGAAAGTAGCTGTTAAAGCAAGCAAAATTAAAACAGCTAAAATTGTTGCCTTTTGTAATCCAATTAGTTGAGGGATTGTTTTTTTGGAGGAATCATCTACACTGTAATCTCTTATGTCAAAAGGAATTGTTATTGCTAAAACATAAAGAGTACTTGTAAATACATATTTCCATGAAGGGATGAAAATATTACCACAAAATAAATCGGGAATTAAAACCGTAACTAAACCCCATGAAATGGCAATTAAAAAAATTTTAATCCCAGGAACATCTCTCAATGAAATCCCCAAAATAGGCCATCTGTAAAGTAATACAATAGCTAATAATGGAATAAAACACATCAGTTTTTGAAAATCAATTGACAGCAATAGTAAAAATGACAATACAAGTGAGCAAATTAGTAGGTAACTTAACTTCTTTCTGTTCTCAAAAAGCCAGTTGTCCTTATTGCTTGAAGATGAGAGTTCTTTTGCTCTTCGAATTCGCTGAAAATTATATGCTCCTAAAGTAACTAAAAACGAAAGTAAAATCGCACTATAATCTACTTGATTATATATTAGCAATAAATTGCTAAAGGTTAACCCTGCAGCACCAAAGGCAATCCAAAAATTACCATATGTAAGCCAATAATAAAAGCGTTTCATTTATATCTAAGGACAAGGATTATTTTTCCTGTGAACAAATGTAACAACAAGCACCGAAAAAACACCAGATAATCCACCAATAAAAGCAGAAGATGTTTTTCTGTAATTTTTAACTCTATTAAAACCTGTTCTGTAAAATTTACTTTCTAAATAATGATCCTTGGAAACATAAGCTCTTCTAACTTTTTTATTTGGAAACCCAATTATCACACTTGACAAAAAAGGAGTTGCTATAGAAATTATTGAAGGAGAATCATTGAAATATCCTTTACACGCCACATTACTGAATTCATAAGTATCTAGAATAGATGCGGTTAATCCAAAGCCTAAACCAAGTAAAAAATGATATCCTCTTTTGAATTGCCTTAGAGCATCTTGTTCGCCCAAGACAAATAGTTTCATTTGATCTTGAGAAAGGTAATTGCCATTTGGAGGGTTTTTATGATAAAAAACTTCTGTTTTACTATTTTGATCGGTTAATGAATAAACCAAACGAAGAGGATATCTTATAAGCTTAATCTTGTTTTCATTTATTTTTTTGTTGAAATACAAGAATTGATGATCCTGGTAAGATAATTCTCCCAATATACTTTTTCCAGAAATTAAAGCAAGACTGTCCTGAGCACTAAAGCTCAGAGAAACAAATAAAAACACTACTAATTTTAGCATAAAACCCATTGTTATTTTTAATTTGAATAAATCCATCTATTCAAAGTTATCTTCAATATTGGAATCTTAATTTATATTTTGTCTAACGTATTTAATGCAATTCCTAACGTTATGTGTTTTAAATAACGCTCAAAGTAAATACATTTGCCAAAAAATTAATTATGAGCCACAAATCATTTTCTAAAAGACATATTGGTGTTTCTAATGAAGATCAGCAAAAGATGCTTTCTACTGTAAAAAGCAATTCTATTTCAGATTTAATTGATCAGACCATCCCTTCCAAAATAAGGTCTTGCAAAGATTTGTCTGTTGGTGAATCAATGAATGAAAGAGATTATCTATCGCATATTCAAAAAATAGCTAAAAAAAATAAATTATTCGATTCTTTCATTGGTCAAGGATACTATGGTACAGAAACACCTTCTGTAATATTGAGAAATGTATTGGAAAATCCAGGTTGGTATACCGCTTACACTCCTTACCAAGCTGAAATATCTCAAGGTAGACTAGAGGCTTTACTTAATTTCCAGACCATGATTTCAGATTTAACTGGCATGGAATTATCCAACGCGTCTTTATTAGATGAAGGAACAGCCGCTGCAGAAGCAATGTTAATGTTTTTTCACATGCGATCAAGAAAACAAGAGAAGCAAGGCGTGAATAAATTTTTCGTTGCTAATTCTATTTTCACTCAAACCAAAGAGGTAATTGAATGCAGGGCAGAACCTTTGGGAATTGAACTAATTTATGGTGATACTGATAGTATACAACTAGATAGTTCTTATTTTGGAGGAATCGTCCAATATCCTGATAAATTCGGAAACGTAAGCAGTCACAAATCATTTGCAGATAAATGCCATGATAATGATATTAAGCTTGCTGTTATTGCAGATATTTTAAGCTTAGTTTTATTAGAGTCACCAGGGAGCTGGGGTGCTGATGTTGTTGTTGGTTGTACTCAACGTTTTGGTGTTCCAATGGGCTATGGTGGTCCTCATGCTGCATATTTTGCATGTAGAGAAGAGTACAAAAGATTCATTCCAGGTAGAATAATTGGTGTTTCTGTTGATAGCTATGGGAATAAAGCGTTAAGGATGGCTCTTCAAACAAGAGAACAACACATCAAAAGAGCCAAAGCAACTTCAAACATATGCACTGCACAAGCACTTCTAGCTGTTATGGCAAGTATGTATGCAGTTTACCACGGACCAAAAGGATTAAAAAATATTGCCTCTGAAATTCATCATAAAGCAAACGCTCTAAAGCTGGCACTTTCAAATGCGGGCATAAATGTTTTAAATAAATCATCCTTTGACACAATTAGTTTCAAAGCCGATTTATCAATTTTAGAAAAAACACTACTTGATGAACAAATAAATATTGGCTATTACAATGATGAACAAATTGCAGTTATTAGCGTTGACGAAACTACATGCTGGGAAGCTATCAATAAGCTAAGTAGATCAATTGGCAAAGCATTTAACTGTGAGATTAACATCAATAAAGAAAATTCTTTTGATATTACAAATGCTCGTAAAGATGAGGTGCTTTCACATCCAGTTTTTAATTCTTACCATTCTGAAACAGAAATGATGAGATATCTAAAGAAATTGGAAAACAAAGATCTTTCGCTTACCCATACTATGATATCACTGGGTTCTTGTACCATGAAGTTAAATGCTGCTTCAGAAATGATGCCTATTACATTACCTGAATTTGCAAATCTTCACCCTTTTGTTCCTTTAGATCAAGCTAAAGGATATGAAGAAATATTTAATACATTAACAAGAGATCTTTGTGATATTACTGGATTTGATTCTATTTCACTTCAACCCAACAGTGGTGCCCAAGGAGAATATGCTGGATTGATGGTTATTAGAGCTTTCCACAAAAGCAACAATGAAGGTCATAGAAATATTTGCTTAATTCCAAGTAGTGCCCATGGCACAAACCCTGCTAGTGCTGTTATGGCTGGAATGAAAGTTATCATTGTCAATTGCGATGAGAATGGAAATATTGATGTAGAAGACTTAAAAGCAAAGGCAGCCGAACATTCGGAAAATTTAGGCGCCCTTATGGTTACTTACCCATCTACTCATGGTGTTTTTGAAGAAAGCATTATAGATATAACCAATATTATTCATGAATATGGAGGCCAAGTATACATGGATGGTGCCAACATGAATGCACAAGTTGGATTAACTTCTCCAGGATTAATTGGTGCTGATGTTTGTCATCTTAACCTTCATAAAACATTTGCTATTCCTCACGGAGGGGGTGGTCCTGGCATGGGACCAATTGGTGTTGCTAAACACTTAACTCCTTTTTTACCTGGTAACCCCATTGTCAAAACTGGAGGAAACAACGCAATTAAATCAATTAATTCTGCTCCATTTGGAAGTAGTTTAATTCTTATAATATCTTTTGGGTATATAAAAATGTTAGGGTCTAGTGGCCTAAAAAACTCCACAGAGATTGCAATTTTAAATGCGAATTACTTAAAAGAAAAGTTAAGCTCTGGATTTGACATTCTTTATACTGGTCCAAATGGTAGAGTTGCACATGAAATGATTATTGATTGTAGGGGATTTAAGAAAGATTCTGGTGTTGAGGTGGAAGATATTGCCAAGAGATTAATTGATTATGGATTTCATGCTCCTACAGTAAGCTTTCCTGTTCCTGGGACAATGATGATAGAGCCAACTGAAAGTGAAGCAGTAATTGAGCTAGACCGTTTTGTTGAAGCCATGTTGAGTATTCGTGAAGAAATTAAAGAAATAGAAGATGGTATTTACCCAAAAGATGATAATGTTCTTAAAAACTCTCCTCATACTGCAGCATCCTTATTAAATGAAACTTGGGAGCACAGCTACTCTAGAACAAAAGCCGCTTATCCAATTAAAAACTTATTGGAAAATAAATATTGGGTTCCTGTAGGAAGAGTAAATAATGCCCATGGCGATCGTAACTTGATTTGCAGTTGTCTTCCAATAGAAGAATATCAAGAAGAAGCAACCATATAATCAAGTATGTGTTTCATTAAATAGAACTATACAATTTAAATATTTGGAATTTAACATATAATTAATTTTATTTGCATTCCTTATACAACCCTTAAAATATTAATCAAAAACAAAAACAATGAAGAAAATTTACTTAAGTCTTTTATCTGTTGCAATTATCTCAGGGTTAAATGCACAGTATAAAAAAAGTGAAGGCCCTGTTGCTCGTTCTATTGAACGTAGCGAAGTAAAGCCTATCGCTAACACTGCTGTTAATCAGCAAAAAACAGTTATTTACACCAATACTTTTAGCAATCCAGCTGATTGGGTTATTGCTCATGATCCAACTGCATGTTCTCTTGATTGGCAAATCGGTCAAATTGATTGTGCTGGTTCTTATCCAATTGCCTCAATTCTTTCTACTTCTGCTTCTGATGGATGGGCTGTTGTAGATTCTGATGCTTATGGTGGTGCAACCGGTGGTAGTGAAGTTGAGGATAGCTGGTTAACAATGGCTAACCCTGTTGATTTAACTGCATATCCTAATGTAGTTGTTGAGTTTGAAACACAATACAGAAGATACAACTATGAACAACCCTATATTGTTGTAGGTATTGGTGATGGTGCTGGAAATGTAACTTGGCCAGATTTAGATCCTGATACGGATATTTCTACATTAACTAATGTATTCAAGCCACTTGATATTGCTAATAGTGCTGCTACTGGTAACCCAGAATTAATTCAAGTTAACATTAGCTCTGCTCTTGTTGGTTTAACTCCTACTGAACTTGCTGACATCTACATTAGATTTCACTGGACTGGTACTTGGGGATATGCTTGGTTTGTTGACGATTTTAAAATCATTGAGCAACCTGATAACGATGTTCAAACTACTACTGCTTATATTGTAGGTGAAAACAACAACGGAGTTGAGTATGGAAGAACTCCTGCAAATCACGTAGACGCCAACTATTTCATGGGAGCTAATGTGTTTAACTTTGGTGCAAATGATCAAACTAACGTTGTTATGACTGGAGACTTTGGTTCTTTTTCTAACAGTGTTAGTGTTACTGTTCTTACTGCGGGTGCTGATACTACTGTTGAAACTACTGAAGCATTAACACTTACTACAGGACTTTATGAAGGTGACTACACTTCTGTTTCTGACCAAGAAACTTCAGGCGCTTCAACTTTTGGAAACAATTTATATGAAAGAAATTTTGAGATTACAACTGACATCTACTCTCAAGATGGAATTGGTGTTCACCCAGCTGGATATGATGATCTAACTTCCTTAGGTACGTCTTCTTTTACTGGTGGTGAAGATGGTTTAGTTCTAGCTACTTTATATCACGTTAAGCAAGCAGAAGATGTTTCCGGAATCAGAATAATGCTTACTTCTACTGGAAATACTGCTGGTGGTGAGATTATTGCTTCATTAAAAGATACTGCTGCATTTTGGGCTGGAGATATGACAAACCTTGTTGAAGCAAACACTTATACTGTTACACAGAATGATGTAGACAATGGATACGTTGATATTTTCTTTGATCAAGTTGTAAATGTTAATGCTGGTATTTATTATGCTGCTGTTGAATTATACAGCTTTGGTAACACAAGCGACATAAGAGTTCTTGATGACAGAACTGTTCCTCAACCAGCTGACGCTAGTGCAATTTACATTCCTGGAGCTCAGTCTTATACTAATGGTACTGCAATTGCAGTTCGTATGTTAGTAGGAAATGGATGGGGTGTTGGTGTTAATGAAAATGCTATTGAAGGTGTTTCTATTTTCCCAAATCCTTCTGAAGGAATTATCAACATTACTAACCACAACAATGATGAAAACACAATTGTTGTTTATGATGTAATTGGTAAAGTAGTAATGACTCAAGTTGTTACTTCTACAACTACTATTGACTTATCTTCTAACGGAACTGGAATCTACTTAGTAGAAGTATCTAATTCTAATGGAAAAACTGTTGAAAGAGTAGTTATCAAATAATTACTAGTTATTTTTATTTTAAAAAGGCAGCTTAGGCTGCCTTTTTTTTGCTGTTTTTTAAATAGCATAAACACTAAAAAAAACAACCTTTAAATAGTTAAAAATTGCATCCAAAAGTTAACTGTTGTTTAAATGAATTGATTTCATTAAATTTGATTCAACTAAAAATTAACTAACTAAATAACATTACATGAAAAAAGTTTTACTTTCAATATTAGCACTAACAACTATTGTTTTTGCTAATGCACAGATTGTTGTAAGAGGAGTAAGCCCTGCACCAATCGCAAACAACTTCGATTTTACTTGGGCCGATCCAGGTGGAGGAGATTGGGCTTGTCCAGACTTTAATCAACCTAATACTTTTGTTGAGGACACTCTTATGATTGTTGATGACGGCACTCCCGGTCTAAATCCTCAAGGAAATCCACTTTCAGCTGAAGGGTGTAATCCGCTTATTAATGATTTAACTGGTAAAATTGCTGTTTGCTATAGAAACACCTGTCAATTTGGAACTAAGGCGCTAAATGCTCAAAACGCAGGTGCTTTGGCAATAATTATTATCAACAGAGATCCTGAAGCTATTGGAATGGCTGGTGGAAATGATGGTGCTAATGTAACCATTCCAGTTGTTATGCTTTCAAGTGTTGATGGAGCTGCTCTTGTGAACGAAATGCAGAATGGACCTGTTGTTGTATTTATGGGGAACAAACTAGGACTTTATGCAAATGATGGTGGTACAACAGCTGCTAGCTGCATGATTTCTAAATACGGTTCTATTCCTAAGGATATGGCTGATAATGGGTATAATTTTGACTTAGGAATGCAATTTGCGAATCTTGGTTCGGCTGACAACGACTTTTATGCTGTTGCTTCAGTTGTTGGTCCATCTGGAACTGTATACTATGATTCTATTGCGCCAATAAATATGCTTTCTGGAGATACGTCATTTATTTTTCCAGGAAATTCCACATCATTTGCTCCAATGACAAATACTTTATGGGACAATGGTCTTCATACAGTTACTTATGATATTGGAATTATTGGTCAAACAGATGAAGATGATTTTGATAATACGATAAGTTCTGATTTCTACGTAACTCAAGATGTTCTTTCTTTAGCAAGAGAAGATGCATCAACAACTGTTGTTGCTAACTCTTATCCTCAAAACCATACTTCAAGCTACCAAGCTTGTATGAGACTACAAGATGTTTATCCAAATACTTCAACTGGAGTTGAAGGCATCTATTTTGCTCCTTACAATAGTGGTGTTAGTGAAAGTCTTGATGGAATTTATCTTCAGGGAGAAATCTACGAATGGGATGATGCTTGGGTTGATATTTCAGGCGGATGGAATACCGTTACTTTTGACGTTCTTTCTGCAGTTGGAGATTTTGATTGGGACGGTACTTCAAGCTCTGTTAACGGAGAAGTGGTATATGCTCCTTTAAATAACCCTGTTATTCTAAATGACAATCAAAGATACTTAGTATGTTTAAATTCATTTGCTAACGACTCTATTGGGTTTGGTTATGACAACACACCTGATTACAATGCCAATTTTTCAATTTATCAGCAACCAATTGGTGCGCTTAACATAGATGGTGCTACATGGTATACTGGTTGGACAAGTGCAGATGCGGTTTCGCTTGGATTAAAAATTGCTTATGACGTTAATGTTGTTGAATTGGAAACTATTGAAGGTATTGTATATCCAAATCCTGCAATTGATAACCTAACAATATCTCTTGAAAAAGGAAATGGTTATGCCAACCTATCTGTTTATGATATTGCTGGAAGATTAGTTTCTTCTAATAATGTAAACACTAATGGAGGGATAATTAATGTTGACCTAACAAAATACGAGAATGGAAATTATATTTTCAACTTGAATTTTGAAGATGGAAAAACAAGTAATTTTAATGTTGTAATAGTAAAATAAACCTTTCTTATACTTATAAAAAAAGCCACTTTAAAGTGGCTTTTTTTATGCTATAATTTTTCTTTAAACTGCCTTAAAAACTTAGATACATAGACGAAATTATTCAATTCTTCTACATCAGTGGTTAAGATTGAATCTTTATCTCCAACCCAATAATTCTTTCCTTCATAGATAAACATGATGTTCTCACCGATTTCTAAAACTGAATTCATATCGTGTGTAATTACAACTGTTGTCATTTGAAATTCTTCAGTAATCTCTTTTATAAGCTCATCAATTACAATAGCAGTAACAGGATCTAAACCAGAATTAGGCTCATCACAAAATAAATATTTTGGGTTCATTGCTATAGCCCTAGCAATGGCAACTCTTTTTTGCATACCGCCACTAATTTCTGCAGGAAATAAATCGTTCTTATTTATAATATCTACTCTATTTAAGCAAAAATTTGTTCGATCAGCAATCTCTTCAGTTGATAGTTCTGAAAACATTTTTAATGGAAAAGCAACATTCTCCTCAACTGTTAAGGAATCAAATAGAGCTCCAGCCTGAAACAACATTCCAATTTCCTTTCTGATTTTCTTTTTTCCCTGAGTTTTTATCCCCCTGAAACTTCTGCCATCAAAAATAATATCTCCACTATCTGGTTCCAAAAGACCAACAATACATTTTGTTAGAACAGATTTTCCTGAGCCACTTTTGCCAATTATAAGATTGGTTTGACCTTTTTTAAAAGTAAAACTAACATCGTCAAGAACCTTGACCCCAGAAAAAGATTTAGATATGTTTTTAATCTCTATCAACTAAGTAATAATTGAGTAAGTAAAACATTAAACATTAATATTAATATACTGCTGTAAACCACTGCTTTAGTACTTTGTCTACCCACTTCCAATGCTCCACCTGAAGTATAATACCCAAAATAACTAGAAACACTTGTGATAATAAAAGCAAAAAACACTGTTTTAATTAAGGCATATCTTATGTACTCATAATTCTCATAGGAAAACGACTGAATTCCCATAAGATATTGCTCAATAGGAATGATATCAGTTAAAAAGCAAAGTGCCCATCCACCAAGGAAACCAAAAAACATGCTATACATTATAAGAACAGGAAAGATAAAAAGAGATCCCAATATCTTAGGTCCAATCAAATAACCAATAGAGTTGACACCCATTACTTCTAGTGCATCAATTTGTTCTGTTACCCTCATAGTACCTAGCTCGGAAGCTATATTTGAACCCACTTTTCCCGCTAATATTAATGAAATAATTGTAGGACAAAACTCAAGTATTAACGTTTGCTTAACGGTAAAACCTACTGTATAATCGGGAATCCAAGCAGATTCAATAGCGCTAGCCGTTTGAATAACCAAAACTGCACCCATAAAAGCAGACATAAGCACTACCATAAAAAGTGATTTTATGCCTAGCTGAATAATTTCTTCTATTAACCTGTTCCAGTAAGATGAAAACTTTTCAGGTCTAACAAAAAGAAAAGAAAGCATGGTGGTATAACGACCGATATGAAAAAACATAGTTTAAAGTAATATTTTCTTAACGAAAATAGTTAATATATGTTGGGAAATAGCATCAACATTACCTAATTTTAAACAGCTATAATTAAATTATGCCTCATTTAAAACTCAATAGATTACTGCTTTTTGCATTTATTTTTTCTTTTTTTTGTTTAAGTTCTTGCTCTTTGTTTAAAAAAAAAGAAAAATGCGATTGTCCTACTTGGTCAAATAATTTCATTTTAAATATGCAAAAAAATGATTATCAAGGATAATTTATTCTTAAAATAAGTACTTTTCAATTTCAATTTATAAAATGGAAAATAATTACATAGTTATTATGGCTGGGGGAACAGGCTCTAGAATTTGGCCTATGAGTAAGGCCTCATTCCCAAAACAATTTCACGATGTTCTTGGCATTGGAAAATCTTTGCTTCAACTTACTGCTGAAAGATTTCAAAAAATATGTCCAAAGGAGAATATTTACATTGTAACTAATTCTTCTTACAAAGAACTCGTAAAAAAACAACTTCCTTTTCTTTCCAGCTCTCAAATATTACTTGAACCATTTCGAAAAAATACTGCACCTTGTATAGCTTATGCAGCTTATAAAATCCATGCAATTAACAACAATGCTAAACTAGTTATTGTCCCTAGTGATCATATAATATTAGATCAAATAGAATTTGAAAAAACCATTCAAATAGCATTGACTAAAAGCAATCAAGATCAATTAATTACATTAGGAATTCAGCCAAGTAGACCAGACACTGGCTATGGATATATACAATTTAAAAACATAAAAAACGAATCGAATTCAAGAATAAAAAAAGTAAAAACATTTACTGAAAAACCTCCAAAAGATTTAGCCATCAAATTCATAGAATCGGGAGAGTTTTTGTGGAACTCAGGTATGTTTATATGGTCTACCCAATCAATCATAAGTGCTTTTAGCAAATACACTCCTGACTTGCACAAATTATTCTCTGAATCTTCAAATTCATTAAATAATGAAAAAGAAATAACACAGATAAATACCATATATCCCTTATGTAAGAATATTTCCATTGATAATGCTGTTATGGAAAAAGCTGACAATGTACTTGTTGTGCAATCAGATTTTGGATGGAGCGATCTTGGTACGTGGGGTTCCTTATATGAAACCTTAGATAAAGACAAAAATGAAAATGCTGTTGTTGGAGAAAAAGTAATGCTTTACAACTCTTCCAATAATATAATAAGAATTGCAGATGATAAACTGGCAGTAATTGAAGGTTTAGAAAATTACATTGTTGTAGAAAACAACAATACTTTACTTATTTGCAAAAAAGAAAACGAACAAAGTATAAAATCTTATGTTCAAGAAGTTAAAACAAAATATAAAAATGAAGATCTATAATTTTTCTATCTCAACACCTTCTGCCTTTCAGCATCCAATCTCATAAATACAAAAATAAGTATAGAAAAAGTTAAAACAGCAGATCCTCCTTTACTAAAAAAAGGCAATGGAATTCCAATAACAGGTGCTAAACCGATAACCATTCCGATATTTATCATAAAGTGAAAAAACAAAATACTTGCAGTGCAATACCCAAAAATTCTGGTGAACTTACTTCTTTGCCTTTCAGAAATCATAATAATTCGCACTAGCATTGCCAAGTATATGATTATAAAAAACAAACACCCTATAAATCCCCACTCTTCAGCAAAACTGCAAAAAATAAAATCTGTACTTTGCTCTGGAACATGCTTGTATTTATTATTACTAAGTGTTCCATTTAAAAATCCTTTTCCAGAATTTCCCCCTGACCCAATTGCAGATAGCGCCTGCCACATATTGTATCCATCACCTCTTCTATCCTCCACAATACCAAACATGATTTGAAATCTGGTTCTATGTCTTTCTTTAAAAACTGAATCGTAAACATAATTAATACTTAAATTAATTGCTATACCTGTTAAAAGTGACCAAACAAGCGCTTTATACCTAGGCTTTCGATATCTAGGTAAAACCAATAACTTAATAACTGCAAACAAAACTGCTCCTAATAGTAACAAAACAAAAACAAAAATCATGTTTCCAGTAACCTGAAAACCAAATATCAAATTTTCTGTTTCTGATGCTTTTAAGAAAATTGCAATGACAACAATTAAAACGGCAAAAAACCCATATAAAAGAACATTACCAGAAAGTCCTTCTCTGTACATGACAAAAATAAATGCAAAAAACACCAACATTGTTCCTGCATCTGGTTGCATTAATATTAAAAATGCAGGAACCGCAAGTAATAGTAAAACAACTATTCTAGTTTTAAAATCTTGTATTTTTACATTAACAGAACTTAAATATTTAGCAACTGCAAGGGAACAAGCCAATTTAGCAAATTCACTAGGTTGAATGGAGACACTTCCAAATTGAAACCAAGAACGAACACCTTTAATAGAAGGCATAAACAACACCCCTATTAATAATAATATTACTATTAAATAAACCACATAAGAACTGTTCTTAATAAATTGCCCTTCTAAAAGCATAATAAAAACACCAAAAAATACTGAAATTAGTACCCAAACAGCTTGTTTCCCATATATAGTGGAAAAATCAAAAAAATCGATATCACCACCCTCATAAGTACTAGAAAAAATCGTCATTAAGCCCAATAGCAAAATACCTAAGAAGAACCCTAGCAAGTACTTATCAGTTAATTTCCATATGGATTTCCCTCTAGACATTTTTAAAAAGTAAAGTCGCTATTTTTATTAAGAATAATTGCTTTTTCTATTTTCTTTTCTTTTGCCTTTCCTCTATCACTCAAAGTTGATTTTAAATACTTTTCAATCATAACACTTGCTATTGGAGCTGCCCATGTGCCTCCCCAAGTTCCATATTCAACATAAACAGCAATTGCAATCTTAGGATTATTTTTTGGCGCAAAAGCAATAAAAACCGAATGGTCATTGAAGCTTTTGTTTTCTACAGTACCTGTTTTACCACAAACAGAAATGCTATCAATTTTTGCACTTCTTGCTGTCCCGTATAAAACAACCCGTTCCATAGCATCGACAACTGGACTATAATAACTAGAATCGATTTCTGTTGAGATTTTTTCTAAAAATTCTGGTTTTTTTGTGCCATTTTCCCCAATTTTTTTAACCAAATGAGGGGTGTAGTAATACCCTCTATTGGCAATTATAGCCGCCAAATTAGCCATTTGAATTGGAGAAACGCCTATTTCACCTTCTCCTATACTATTGGAATAAATAGTACTAAATGCCCATCTGTTTTTACCGTACCATTTGTCGTAAAAATCTAAGGATGGTAATAGGCCTTTTTTAACACCTGGGATATCAGTCTTTAGCTTTACGCCTATCCCAAATTTCTGAACAGCCTTTCTCCACTTTTCCAGTCCAAGCCTACTATCTATAAAAATATTTGAGTTTTCTCCTCTTAATATAAGACGCTTGTAAACCTGATAGAAATAAGGATTACAACTGTGCTGGATGGCTATTTTTAAATTGTACGGGGGTTCATGGTTATGACATCCAATAATTTGTTTATTGCAAGGAAAATAAGAATTGAATTTTATCACCCCTTCATTTAAAGCAATCAACGATTGAATTAATTTAAAAATAGATCCTGGTCTATAGCTGTCGTTATAAATTGGGCGATTAATTAAAGGCTTTAGAGAATCATTATTTAAAAGCTGCTTGTAATTGTCGCTAAAATTCTTTCCAGAAAGTAAGGAAGGGTTGAAAGATGGCGCTGAAACCATAGACAGTATTTCTCCAGTTTTAGGTTCTATAGCAACAATACAACCCAATTTATTTTTCATCAATCGTTCGCCTAAATCTTGTAAGTCAATATCAATTGTGGTATAAAGGTTTTTCCCTTTTACAGGTTTATTTTCTTGAATTTGTTCTTTTTTATTTCCCTTATAGTCTTTTAAGTAATATACCTTTCCTCTTTTCCCTCTTAACTCATTTTCGTAAACACTTTCTAAACCTGTTATACCTATATAATCATTTTTAAAATATGGCTCCTTATCATTTTTATGATTATTATATTGCTCTTTGCTAATCTTTCTTATATAACCTAGAATATGAGCTGCTGTTTGATAGGGATACCCTCTTTCAGATGACCGAACAGCAGCAAATCCAGTGTATTTTTTTAATGCAGTAGAGATCTTAGCATAATCCTCTTTATACATTCCTTCAATAAACAAAGAAGCTTTGTAGGACACATTGTAACCTGATGTTGCCTTTATAATTTTTTGATTGAAGTCTGACTTGGTAATTCCCAATAAACCACATAATGCTAGTGTATCTATTTGTCCAATATCTCTAGGAGTAACCATAATATCATAAACTTGGTTTGCAGAAACCAATAATTTTCCATTACGATCGTAAATTAATCCTCTTGGTGGTTGTATACTTTTTTCAGAAAGAGTTATATTTTTAGCTCTGTCTTTCCACTTTGTATCCAAAACTTGAATAAACAATAATCGAAAAATAAAAACCAATCCTATTAAAATCAGTATCAAGATAATTACCCACCTTCTTCCTTGAAAAGGATCCATTTTATTTTCGTTTAATAGTTATAAGGTGAACAAGAATAAAAAATCCAACAGAAATTAAAGCGTTTATCAAAGCTTTAAGCAATAAAACATGAAGTCTGTTAAAATGAAAATCTTCAATAATATAGAACCAAAAATGATGAATAAACAACATTACTAATGAAAAGAAAAGAAAATTACTCCATCCAATAGTAGTAAAATTCAATTCTTTCAAAGGATCGTAACCATCTTTTGAAAAAATAGTGTTTAAAAGCGGATTTTTTAAAAATGCTACCATTACCAAAGAAGACATATTTAAACCAATTGTGTTTCTAAATAAATCTATACTCAAGCCCATAATCAAAGCTAGAACCATCAACAACCAAATTTCTAATGAAGGTGGTAAAGAAATTATAACTAATCCATAAATTAAAGGAGCTATAAAAAAATTGGCTTGCCCTATGTCTAACTGATCAATAAAAAAAACTTGAACAACCAATAGGACAAAAAACAGCAACCCCTTTTGTAAAAAACCAATCATTCCCCCTGCTTTAATAGTTTAAATTGTCCTCTTAATTTATTTTGTATAATGTATGAATTATAAATTGAAGCGTAATCTTCAGAAATGGCTATTTTGACATTTAAAAATTGTGTTCCTTCAATTTCTTCAACTTTAATAACCGTACCAACCAAAATGCCTTTGGGGAAAATCCCAGTTGCCCCACTTGTTTCAATAACATCACCTAAAGAAACCTTCATATAGCTTGGGATATCTTCAACAGTAGCCGTTTGCCAATTATCATCTGACAACCATTTAATTACTCCAAAACTTTTCGTCTTTTTGTGCCGAACTGCCAATTCAAATTTATTATTGATTATAGGTAAAACAGAACAATAATAATTTCCTACTCCAACAACAACGCCAATTAAACCAACATCACCAATAACACCCATGTCAAGCCGAACACCGTTTTTCAGCCCTTTGTTCAAAATTAGAATGTTCTCTCTATTTTTATACTGACTACTTATGACATCTGAATATAAAAATCCATATTGATTTTTATATACCGAATCATTTAGGAAAACAAAATCACTACTCACCAAAATTTCTTGATTGTACAACTTGCTATTCAGTAACTCGTTTTCTAAAGAAAGCCCTTGGTTAATTTTAGTTAAATTAAAATAGGAAGTAATGGAAGCATTAATACTTAAAATGTTTCCAAAAACTTGATTGGTAGAACTTAAATACCTAGAATGATGGAGCGTATTTCTCCAATTAAACAGTAAAGCAAAACAAATTACCTGAATTAATAGAAACAACAATAAATTACTATTGCTTTGAATTAATCGGATAATATTTCGCATAAGTATCTCCTAGTTATTTACTATTAAGCTTTTATTAAAAACTGAAACTTATCAATGTTTTTTAGCGCAATACCTGTTCCCCTTGCAACAGCTCGCAAAGGGTCTTCGGCAATATGTACAGGTAGCTTTGTTTTTTGAGAAATTCTTTTGTCTAATCCCCTCAACATGGATCCTCCCCCAGCAAGATATATACCTGTTTTATAAATATCGGCAGATAATTCAGGTGGAGTCATCTCCAAGGCACTCAAGATTGCTTCTTCAATTTTAGATATCGATTTATCTAGAGCATGAGCAATTTCCTTGTAGCTTACATAAATCTCCTTTGGAATTCCAGTCATTAAATCTCTCCCTCTAACAGCAAAATCTTCTGGTGGATTTTCCAATTCAGGAAGTGCCGCTCCCACCTCAATTTTAATCTGTTCAGCTGTTCGCTCTCCAATGAGAATATTGTGCTGTCTTCTCATGTACTCCTCAATGTCATTGGTGAAATCATCTCCAGCTACACGAATAGACTTATCACAAACAATTCCACCTAGGGCGATAACAGCAATTTCAGAAGTTCCTCCTCCTATATCAATAACCATGTTTCCCATTGGCTCTTCAACATCTACTCCAATTCCTATAGCAGCAGCCATAGGCTCGTGTATAAGGTAAACTTCTTTGCCTCCAGCATGTTCAGCAGAATCTTGAACCGCTCTTTTCTCTACTTCAGTAATTCCACTAGGGATACATATTACCATTCGCATAGAGGGAGAAAAAAATCTACTTCCAATATTCATCATTTTAATCATACCTCTTATCATGTGTTCTGCGAAAGGATTACATAATTTATGTAAATGAGAACTATTTGAATTATAAAAGATTAGTAGATAAAGGACATTTAACTAAA
>PAZE01000043.1 GCA_002716065.1 Crocinitomicaceae bacterium
AAATCAGGATTTTTATTTAAAATCAGTAGTGAATCTATAATCTCAAGCTCACCATATAAGTTGGTGATCAATGGGCCTTCATAGTCCTTTTTTGTGCAAGTAAAAAAGCACATTATAGCTAAGAAAAATAGAATGATATTTTTATTAATGCTCATAATTTAACGGATAAAATAAATAGTAATCTTCTGTAATTGTAATTTGGATAGGCTTGGTCGTTAAAGGACATTCCCCACCAATTGTACTGAATATTGGCATAAACATTTTCTCTTAACATGTAGGAGATTCCAGCGGAAATTAACTGGTCTTTTTGATCGAAATTGGTTAAAACAAAATTCGTGATATTTCCATAATTATCTCGTTGAGTTAAAAACTCTTTTCCATTGGCATAGAATTGTTTAAAGGCAAATTGAAGGAAAAGTTTACGTGCAATTTCAGTACTTAAAAAAACATTGATTTGATGGCTGTTTAAGGATAAAGATTCAATGGAATCCCCTAATCGATTGGTGATTTCATTTTCTGAAGAAACGGATAAACTCATTTGTTTTTCCCAGCTAAAGATTTTATGAAGATTGAATTTTACGGCTCCTTTTAGTAAAATAAAATTTCTCCTATATGCTGTTCCCTGTCCAATAACTTCTCTAAAAAAACCTGAATTTATTATTGAAACAAGATTTTTTCTTTTAGTGCTCAATTGAGATTTTAAGTAGATCCCATTTCTATTTGGTGTAGCATCTCCATAGGGCAATACATTTGAATATATTGGATTAAAAACCATTAGATTACTTGAGATGTCCTGATTATACAGTGTTTCATCTGTTAGAAGGTCAAAAATTGATCTTGGACGTGTTAAGGATGAGTTGGTATACATTGGATAGATAGTGTTTGTGTTTTCAGGCAAGAAGTTTAATCTTCTTGATTGTGCTCCAGCACTTCTAAAATTGGGGTCAACATATCTGTAACCAAGGGTGATTTTTAGGGTTGAGTCGTTTTTAAAGTACTCATTTTCGAATTCAAAAAATAAACCTTCAGTTGAATTGGATGTTGAGTCGCTAGCACCATTTGGAAGTTCTGAATGCAGCCAATTTCTTTCAGAAAAACCAGACTGTAGAGTATGTTTGAAGTTGGCATTTTTAGAATTTCCTAAATAAGTAAGAGCGGAATGATAGACAGGATTGTTTACGGAAATGTTAGTGGTCCCACTTGAAGGAAGTTCAAAAAGATTAATGTAGTTCCCTTCAAGCGTTAGTTTTTTATTGAGTTTAGAAAGAATGGTTCCTCCCGAAAGTAGTAAATCGCTCGAATAGGTGGTATTTGAAAGTGCAGTTGATCCTCTTGGCCTAGTAATGAAAAAGTCAACTTCTAAAGTCCTTATAAAGCGGTCAAATTCGAATGAAAAATCTGTTTGTAAGCCTTGAAGTCTCCATCTATTTTGGGTGTAAAAATTTTCATAATGAATAATGTCTCTGTAAGATTTAAACATGTTGTTTTCATAGCTAGATAAATCTTCGTTATAGTTGAAAAGGGTAAATCGGTTTTGTTTTAAATAAATATCACCGATGCTAAATCTAACTTTATTTTTAATGGTCCCTTTTGCAGTAAGTTGCCTTACGTCAATTGAAGTTCCGGATCCAAAAAAACTTCCAAACTGATTTTTTATTCTTAGTTGAGCAAAAATTTCAATATTTTCAATAGGATTAATATGCGTGTTTAAATCAACTAAATTGTACCCATTGGAAGCGTTTTTTGCCGATAGTGTATCTTGCTCTAGAGTTTCTCCAATAACGTCTCTAGCGAAATAGGATCTTGCTAATCCATCAAACCATACGGTTTCATTTTTTTGTGCAAAACTCCCCATCGGAATAGTACCTATAAAAAGCAACATAAAAAATAGTATATATATTCTATTCATGATTTAAAAAGTAATTTTCAGTTCAAGCATGGTTTCACTTCCCTTTAAATGGTTTTCAATAAAGTTAGGATCGTAATACCTGTATTGGTTATGGCGTAAAAATAAAATAGCATTAGCTCCAATTTTGTAGTCTAAACCAATGCCTAAAAGACGATTCCTTTGGTTTCTAGCGTTGTTGTAAGTATTAAATCTTTCCAGTCCTAACCATTCAAAAAACAGGCTTGAAGAATTTGCATCAGGGCTATCACCAATATCGGTAAATTCATTACCTATAATTCTTTCTATTGCATAGCTCAAAACCAAAACAGCATTTTTAGTTATTGAATAACTTATGTCTATTTCCTGACTCAATTGGCTGATAAGTGCATTTGAGCCTATTTGAGGAAGACCATGCATTTTTTTCTGACAAGAGTTTAATCTTGTTAGAGAGAAAATATAAAAATTATGATTAAAAATAGTAGTGTTGTATTTTCCTTGTAATTCAATGGTGTTAAAGAACTTTTTAAAGTTGGCTAGTCCATAATTGTTGGTGTCTGAAATGGAAACATCTTCAAATGAATTTCTATAAGTTGAGTTTAAAAAATTATAAGGGCCCCAGCTTCTTCCAAATAAATAGATTCTTGAAAGTGTTTGACCATTTACATTATGGATGTATGATACATCAGCATAGGAGGTGTCAATTTCAGCAAAAATCCCAATTCCGCCATTTATTTTTAGTCTACCTATCGAAAAATCAGTATTTATCGATCCTCCTTGCCGGTTGTTTGTTGGAAACCCTAATCCTACCATAGGACTTCTGAAAGGAGTTCGAATTGTAGCTCCAACTCCAGCAACATTGGGAAAAACTTCTAAAACAGAAGTATTTAGAAAATTGCCAGTAACATTTACAAATTCAGGGGCTATTCTATATAGCTGAAGATTAAACGGAATTTTAGCGGATTTATTGGCTTTAAGATTAAAGATTAGAGCTTCACCATATCCGAGGTTTTCTTCTGGACCTGAGTAATTCCCTAATCCAGCTTCAAAGTGAAATTTTATCTTATCCCATTTTCTGTGAGCTTCAAGAGTATGTATAAAATATTTTCTTTTGTTGTTGCTTATTGAATCAACATCAGCAGAAGAAGCTAGGTAGTTGTAGGCAATGGTAAAGTTCTCTTTTAGCTTGTTTTGAATTTTGAAACAACCTGTAAAATTATCACTAGTCTCTAAAAAAGAACGGTTGAAATTGCTTTTGCCAACAACTCCTTTAATTGAAAAATTATAGGGTAGTTTAGTTGCGTTTAAAAACAATCCTTGAAAAGCCCTACTTCCATATCGAACTCCTTGGTCAATTAGGCCGTCATTGTAATAATTAGAATATCTATTTAAAGGATTGTTGTTTAAAGGGGTTTGAGGTCTTCTTTCGAAGATGCTCATTCTATTGAAAGATCGATTACCCCAGACGGTTAATCTACTTTGTCTATACCATGAAACACCCCCAGAAGAAAAATTAAAAACTCCGAAATTGGTAACAATTGAAGTTCTTAAATTGAGCCCTAAATCAAGAGTTAATGATCTGTTATTTTCAATTGCAGGGCCTTTGTATATGCTGTTAATCATTAAATCCGCACCAAAAGATACGTTGTCCTTTGTCTTCCCATTTAGCTTTAAAAGCAGCATGGGTTCTCTGTAGAAATCACCTACAACAATTGCAGTAGTTTTTCCAGAATTATTGGGAAAGGTTTCTTGTTGATTTCGAACATACCCTAAAAAACGATAAAACCCAGAAAAAGTAATTTCACTTGAAGGGTTTTTTAGGTTAGAGATATTGCTAGAGAAGGAGGGTGTGGTTGTCGATTCTTGAGAAATAAAGAGATGTATTTGGAACGTAAATAAAGCCAAAAATATACACCTAATGATATTCATATATTTAATATTCACAACAATATATTAAATTAATCAATTCAAATCTCTTCTGTTTACATTAAGAAGACTTGGTTTTTGAAATAGCTAACCTAAAGGTCTTTAACACACCTAAAGCCAGTATGGCTCATGCCAGTATCTTGAGAATTGGGCATTCTAGCCGAAACTCTATAGCTAGAACAATAACTATCGTTACACAAAAAAGACCCCCCTTTGATTACTCTTTTTGGATCTAGAGGTTCAAGGGGATAATTCCAGCTTTTTGGTCCTTTAGGATTTATAGCTGTTTCGCTTAAGTTGAATGATAAGTAGTAATCTGCATCGAACCAGTCTGAACATATTTCCCACACATTTCCTGCCATATCAAATAATCCATATCCATTTGGGGCATATTGCATTACAGGGGCAAGACCAGCGTATCCATCTTTAGCTGTATTTTTTGAAGGGAAAATTCCTGTCCAATAATTGCATTTAGCCTCTCCTTTTTCAACAGGTTCATCCCCCCAGGGATAAATTTTTTCTTTTAAGCCTCCTCTTGCTGCCCATTCCCACTCTGCTTCAGTGGGTAAGCGTTTTCCACACCATTTAGCATATTCGGCTGCATCATGGAAAGCTATATGAACCACAGGGAAATTTTCTTTCCCATTGATATTACTTCCCGGGCCAAAAGGTTCTTTCCAGCTGGCTCCTTGCACCCATCTCCACCATTGAGAATAGTCAATTAAATCAAATATAGATTCATTGGGATAAAAAACCATAGAGCCTGGATTTAAAGCCTCATCCTTTGGTTTTGGAGTGTTTTTTGGCAATTGTTTTTTGATTTCTTCCCAATTAATTGGTCTTTCTGCAATTGTTTTATATCCTGTTTCTTTTACAAATTTTGAAAACTGCTCATTAGTAACTTCATGAATGTCCATATAAAATGAGCTCACTTTAACCAAGTGTTGAGGGAATTCTCTGGCAAGAGCTTGTGGATGCTGCTTGGCTCCCATTAAGAACACACCACTATCTATTAAGACCATATCTTTATTAGAGTAGCAAATAGAAAGCTCTGAAGAAGAAGTGTCTTCTATATGATTTGCTGAATTTGTAAAATTATTTTTTAATAAATGGCTAGTTCTGGAGTTTTTACAGCATATAGCTGAAGAGTCATTTTTGTTATTGGTGTTAGCTATTGTAGTTTTTTCTTTGGTATTTAAATTACATCCAAAAAAACAAAACACAAAGAATAGGAAAATGATATTGTATTTTGTGTTTGTCAAAAGAATAAAATTAATGCGTTGAATTTATTTGATTAACAGGAATTTCTTTCCAAGTTATCCCTTCCTTCCATTTAGGTGCACGAACAGAACTAAGATAGTTGTCTAATATTTTTTCTAGTGCTTTTGTTTTTAAAGGTTTCTCTTTTGAAATATCACATTGTTCCTTTATGTCGTTGCTTAAATTAAACAATAGTAGCTCACCATTATCTTGAAATTTTAAAAGTTTATAATCTCCATTTCTTAAAGCAGAATGTGGTCTTTTAAGAGCAATACCGTTTCTATAAGGAACGTGAAAAAAAATTCCTTCTACTGGTCTTTTAATTTTTTGAGGTGGCTGATTAAATAGAACACACTTAAAGCTTCCACCATCAATAGCCTCGAGTTTTTCAGGGTGTTTTCCAGCAAGATCAATTAGGGTAGGAAGCAGATCACAACCAGAAACAGCAATAGAAGACTCTGTATTTGCTTTTATTGATGGGCCACTAATTATTAACGGAACTCTTACGCCACCTTCCATGGCATCCCATTTGCCTCTGCTTAGAGGATAATTATAGCTTTTTATGTATTTTTTTGCTCCTGGAATATTAGGTACAGCTCCATTGTCAGACATGTAAATTATGTAGGTGTTCTCAGCGATCCCTAATTCATCTACTTTTTTCAGAATTAATCCAAGACCTTCATCTAAATCTTGAGTCATTGCTGAAAACCCAGCATTTATGTGTTGCTGACCTTTGTTTTTATTTTGAAACTTTAAAAGACTTTTTTCTTTCATTTCTAAATTTGCATGAACAGCATAGTGAGAAAGTTGTACAAAAAATGGTTTTCTTTGTTTGACATTTTCACTAATAAATTTAATTGCCTTTTTGGTTAGTGAGAAAATCTTTTTTGGATCTTCATTAATATGATTTTCCCATTGTGTTTTATTATTTATAAAGCCACCATCTTTGTTTTTTGTTGCACCATCACTTTGGTCGTATCCTAGTGTTTTTGGATGGCTCCCAATTCCCCATTTTCCAAAATGGGCAGTTACATAATTTTCATTTATTTTTTTTAATGCTTTTGGAATACTAATTAACGAGTCGTGTGGTATGTGGTCGGTGTTCATGCCAACCCTAATTACCGACAATCTAGCAGGGCTTTTCCCAAATTGAATGCTATATCTTGAAGGAGCACAAACAGGAGCTGCGGAATAGGCGTTTGAGAATTTAATGCCAGACTTGGCAAGTTTTTCAAGATTCGGAGTTTCATGATAGTCGCTTTTCGAAAGCGGTTCGTTTTGCATCATTTGAACAGAAGTTCCGTTCCATCCTTGATCATCGGCAAGAATGAAAATAAAATTGGGTGGCGGATTTGAATTTTGATTATTGGAGGCTTTTTTATTTTCAAGATTACATCCCAAAAGAAATATTGAAATCAATATTGAAAACAAGTATTTATTGGCTATTTTATTAGAGTAGTCTCTATTCATTATTCAATGATTTTATCATCTATGAAAATTCATACAGCATATTTTTGTTCTGATCGTCTAAAATAAATTTATTTCCACTTTTGTAGTTAACCATAACAACGATACTTGATGCCTCTGCAGCAATAATGGGTTGTTTTTTTTTAATGTATAGGATGTGTTCTACTCCAAATGATGAGTTGCCTACTTTAGAAACTCTAGTTTTAATTAAAATTGAATTTGGGTAGGAAACAGGATTTTTATAGTTGATGTTAAAATTAGCAAGAATAGGTCCAACACCATCTTTATTTAGTATTTCTACCATATTTATGGCAACATCTCCCCATATTTTTCTAAACAATTCTATTCTTGCTGTTTCACACCACCTAAGGAATATGATGTTGTTAACATGGTTAAATGCATCCATATCTCCCCAATTAATTGGTATTTCAGTCTCTAAAGGCCAATTTTTCATTTTTTAGTATAGATTAATTCTCCTTTTGAGTTGTATTTGTCTCCAAAAGTTAAGTTTGGAGCTTTTGGTAGAGGAGTGAAATTTTTGAGTTGTCTTCCAATTCCCTCAGGTTTTAATTTTGCTTTGTCGATTCTTGTGTTAAGAAGAGTTTGTAAGGAATCTAAAATTAAACGATAGTTTGTGTCGGAAGACAAATTATGGAGTTCTTTTTTGTCGTTTTTATGATCATAAAGTTCATATCCTAATTCTCCATTTTTACCCCATTGGGTAAGTCTGTAACGATTTGTTTTTATTGAATATCCATTTCGCCATCTAGTTAGCGCACTTTTCCTTACAGATTCAATTTCTGTGTTAATAATGGGCTGTAAGCTTTTGCCAACAACATGATTAGGAGTGCTTATACCTGTTAAATCCATAATGGTAGGGTAAATATCAATTAATTCTACAGGAGAATTGGTTGTTAAACCTTTGTTTTTTATTCCGGGATAAGAAAAAATTAATGGAACTCTTGTTGAATTCTCAAAAAGTGTTTGCTTTTGCCAGTGTCCATGTTCTCCTAGATGGTAGCCATGGTCAGAAGTGAAAACAATAATCGTGTTTTTAGATAATCCTGTTTGCTCCAGTTTGTCTAAAATTCGTCCAACTTGTGCATCAACAAAAGATATGGTAGCGTAATAGGCTTCTTTTATTTCTTTAGCAACAGAATCGTGTAAATTTAGTTGATTCGGTTTTGCTCTTATTGATCTTGCAGCAGGATCGGGAATCGTTTTTAAATAGTTGTCAGAACTTTTTGGAATAGATATGGTCTCAGTATTGTAAAGGTCAAAATATTTTTTTGGAGCAACAAAAGGAGTGTGTGGTTTATAAAAACCGACAGCTAAAAAGAAATTAGTGCCATTTTTCGAGAAATTGTCTAGCTGCTCAATTGCTTTTGTAGCGCCAATTCCATCGGTCTGTTCTAGGTCAGTTCCATTTGCAGCAAGCCAGCTTAATGTAGCGCCATATTTTCTTGGTGACAACGTATTTATTTTATATTCTTCTATTTTATCTCTTCCATATGGGTTTATGGTTTGATCCCAGGTATAAACATCATCTGTCCCTGAAGTTCCTATAGCACTGGGATTGTCGTAATGGAAAATTTTCCCAATTCTTACCGATTGATAGCCTTGTTGTCTAAAACGTTGTCCTAGAGTTATTACATCAGGAATTGAAGATCTTAGAAAGATGTTGTTTTTTGTTATTTGGGTTTGCTCAGTGTACATTCCAGTCATAAACGATGCCCTTGATGGACCACATAAAGGGTATTGGTTATGCGCATTTTCAAAAACAACTCCACTTTTGGCTAAACGATCAATATTAGGAGTTTTTATGATGTTATTTCCATATGCACCAAGATCACAATTTAAATCATCTGCGATAATAAATAGTACGTTTAGTTGTCCTGTGTTGGCAGAGGTGTTTTTGTCTTGCCTGGCACAACCAACAAGAAGAATAAAAATTACAGTATGTGCTAAATAGGATAAATGATTCATTTATATCCAGTTATTCAATTTTAAAGTTAAAATTGTTTAGTGGGATACGACAAGTTTAGTTTTTTCCCAATGGTTGTTAATCCGGCACTCTAAAAAATAGATGTTATTTTCAAGAGATGAAATGTCAATGGAGAAGTCATTTGTTATCGTATGTTTTGAAACAATAATTCTGCCGGTTAGATCTCTTAAAATTAGTTTTTCTATTCTTTCATTTGATTTAATTCTGATGGATTGATTTGCGGGATTAGGGTAGATAGACATCGAAAACTCTAGTTGAGGTATTGTTGAAACACATGGATCACAGCTTTCCCAACAAACAACATTTAGAATTGAATCATTGGATGGAATAGTTAATGTTCTATTGGTAAAATTGATGTTCCCATTGGTACATATTCCTGATGGGTCCATGTTTTCTTGAATAGACCAAGAATCTGCAGAAAATCTATATTCAATAGAATCATTGGATTTAAATTTTAGTTCTGTTTCCCAAATATTATCTCCATTGCTATCGGTAAGTGGATTGCAGTTTCCACACCAAGCATTAAAATCCCCATTAATTTCTGGAGTGGTAAATGGGTTAGAAACTTGAGACATATCAACATTGAAGGTGATGCTTACCGAATCATTGGGTTGATTGGTATTGTAGACTACCATTTTTTTCCAAAAGATGGTGTCAAAATTTGCACCACCCCAAGGGGCTCTTAATCCAAATCGAGCAATCGGACCAGTATAAACAGAGCCAACTCCACCAGATGGAATTGAGTCTAGATCTATGGTATAGGTAGCAAATGATGTCATCGCTGTATCTACCTGAAAGGCATAGTAACAAGTGTCGTTGTTGTTTGCTGCACCTGGAGGATAAATAAAAAGTCTTGCAATTCCAGATCCTGTAGTTGGATTTTTTACTGTAATGTCAACTTTATTGTAATCCCCCCCAAAGATACCAAGATTAGCAGTGGCAGTTCCACTAATCATTTTTCCAGTAGGACTAAATAGTCGCATTGCCATTGCATCAGGTTGAGCAGTTAAATTACAATCCCCGCCACTTATCCATCCTTCCTTTGAGTTTTGCCAGTTGTATTCAATTTGAGCTTGATTGATTTGAATGCAAAAAAGCATACACAGTATAAAGCTTGTTTTTAGAAAGAAGTTGATATATATTGTTTTCATAGTGTTAACTATTTTCTTAATTGTTTGAGTAATATTTGATGTGATAATTAACAAGATTATCAATCGGTTGCTTAATGATTTTGCCAACAGAAATATTTAGTTCATTAGCAGAAAACCTTAGCTGCTTTTCAAAAATAAAGCTCATTGAGCCAATGAAATGAACTTTCATATTCGAATAATTATCAAAGCAGCAAACATGATTGCTCATAAAATGTTTCATGCCGGTTTTTATCATTTGGTCAACATATTCATGCTTACTAAAGCTTGAAATAAATCTCATAAATGAAGCTAGATATACATTAGCATGAGGTTTCATGTAAACATTGTCAAATATTTCAGCTTTAGAAATTCCAAACGTGGTATTAAACTGTGTTTTAATTTCTTCAGGAAGTTTATTGTATAAATAATCAGAGAGTAATTTTTTTCCATAGTATGAGCCAGACCCTTCGTCTCCAAGAATATAGCCAAGAGCAGGAACCTGTTCAATTAAATTTTCACCATCAAATAAACAGGAATTAGATCCAGTTCCTAAAATACAGGATATAGCTGGCTCACCTTGATAGGTAGCCAATGCACAAGCCAATAAATCATGGTCAACCAAAATCGAAGCTTTAGTAAAGACTCTTTGAAGTGCTTTTTCAACAATTGCATTAAGTTCATTACTAGAACAACCTGCTCCATAGAAATATACATGATCTACTTGTTTGGAGATAGATTGCATTTCTCTATCTTGATTTATAGAGTTATATATAATGGTTTCGTTGTGAAAAAATGGATTATAACCCATGGTTTTGTATCGCTGATAAACAACCCCATTTTTCACTAAAACCCAATCGGTTTTAGTAGAACCACTTTCTGCAATTAACATCATAATTTTGAAATATATTCTTAAATATAACTAAAAACTATTTTTTCTTAAGAAAGTAATAAGTAGAAATAGTTATGAAAAATTATTGAATAGGAATAGTAATAAGTTTTTTGTTGTCAAAATGATTAAAGCTTGATTTTTTAGCTTGAAATTTATTTATATCAAAAAAAATTGTGTCTGAAATTTCATGTAATTCGTTAAGATCAGAAGTTGAAAATTCTTTTCTGAAGCCATTGTCGAAATATGTTAAAAAATAGGTGTTTTTTCTAAGTGGTTTATTATTGATAAATGAAATGTCAGTTTCAATTTTTGTGACTTGGGCTTTAAAATAATTGTCGTTCAAATAGAGATAAAAGGAATCTTCTAATTGCAGTTCATCATTTTTCATAAAACAAATTTATTTTGCAATTTAAAATTTTGAATTTTTGTTTAACACTTTTTAGTAAA
Organism: Crocinitomicaceae bacterium; assembly: GCA_002716065.1. Lineage (GTDB taxonomy): Bacteria > Bacteroidota > Bacteroidia > Flavobacteriales_D > Parvicellaceae. Next base: position 11,010 of record PAZE01000043.1, read on the forward strand.
TGATAAAAAAATTAAAATATGTTTTTGCATTAAAATGTCCTAAGTGTAGAGAAGGTGAACTTTTTGTAATTAGAAACCCTTATTTATTGAAGAAGTTAAATGTCATGCACAAGAATTGTAATGTGTGTGGTTTAAAATACAGCAGAGAACCTGGGTTTTTTTTTGGTGCTGCATATGTTAGCTATGCATTACAAGTTTTGCTTGCTATTGCAACCTATTTTAGCCTTTCTTTACTTTCAAAATTGTCCGTAAATTGGATTTTTGTTCTTACTGCATTAGTCATGATTTTAGCAACGCCATATATTACAGTTTTGTCAAGATCGTTTTGGATTTTCTTCTTTGTTTCATATGACCCCAATAACAGAAGAGTCAAGTAATGAAGTATTCAATAATTGATGTCGAAACAACAGGTTATCCTCATAATAAAGTTATGGATATTTCAATTGTTGTAACTGATGGAAAAAATATTATTGATGAGTTTCACTCACTGGTTAATCCTGAACATAGCATTCCCTATTCAATTACTAGATTAACTGGAATAACCAATGAAATGGTCAAAGATGCTCCCTTTTTTTATCAGCTTGCAAAAGATATTATCTCCATAACAAGAGATACTGTCTTTGTAGCTCATAATGTCAATTTTGATTATCGTGTTATTGGAAATGAGTTTAAATCTCTTGGATACAAATACACCAGAAAAAAATTGTGCACTGTTAAGCTGTCAAGAAAAATTTTACCTGGTCATTCGTCTTATTCATTAGGAAAACTTTGTATAGATTTGAATATACCAATTCACGGTAGGCATAGGGCAAAAGGAGATGCTTTAGCAACTTATGAATTGTTTTTACTCTTGTATAAAAGCTCCAATAATCAGTTTTTTTCAGCTAATATTTCTGAGAAACAACTAACGGTATCAAACTATATTAATGAAGATTACTTTAATAAAGTTCCCAAAAAAAATGGGGTATATTATTTTTGGAATAAGCTCAATCAAATTATATACATAGGTAAATCTGTTAACCTTAAAGAAAGGGTCATAAGTCATTTCAGGAGTGCCAATAAAAAGGAAATTAAAATGTGTCAGCAAGTGGCTAAAATAACCTATGCTGAGACAGGAAATGATTTAATTGCTCAGCTAAAAGAATCTGCTGAAATAAAAAAGTATTATCCTATTTTTAATAGAAGACAAAAACTTGAAAAGGAAAATTATGGACTTTCTTTTTTTACAAACCCTGATGGAATTATAGAGTTTCGTTTGGATTATGTTAAATTACTAAGCAATCCAATTTTAACTTTTGAAAGAAAACAAAGTGCGAATTTGTTCTTAGAGAAATTAATTGATAAACATCAATTGTGTTTGAAGTACACTGGTAAGGAAAAAACTGATTCATCTTGTTTTAACTTTCAAGTGAAAAAATGTTTAGGTGTCTGTGCTGGAAAAGAAACAATAAAACAATACAATACTAGAGTGTTGAAAATACTATCGAAATATTCTTATAATTCATCAAAAGCATCTATTTTTCTTAACGGAAGAACTGACAGTGAAAAAAGTTTTGTGCTAATTAAAAATGGAGTTTACATGGGTTATGGTTTTTTTCCTAATGATCTTAAGGAAGATGAAGTTCTAGAAAATTCTAAGTACATTATAACTCAAAAAGAAAATAGAGACACCAAAAGAATCATTCATTCTTATTTAAAGAAAAATGAAAAGTAAACTAAAAAAGTTTGTCATTTACTTAATGTCAATTTCCTATGTTGGTGTTGGAGTTACTCATTTCACCAATTCAGAGTTTTTCTTGAATATCATGCCTGATTACCTGCCTTGGCACTTGGAGCTAGTATATTTAAGTGGTGCTTTTGAAATTCTTTTTGGACTATTAATTGTTTTTAAAAACACAAGAAAGTTAGCTGGTTGGGGATTGATAGCTTTACTTATAGCAGTTTTTCCAGCCAATATTTATTTAGCTCAATCTGGTGAGGCTCAGCAGGCATTGGAAATTTCAAAAGAAATGGCAATAGCAAGATTACCTTTTCAACTACTTTTTATAGCTATTGCTTTTTGGTTTACTAGAGATTAACTTATTGTGACATTCTATTTATAAAATTAGTTCTAATGTTCCCCCAAAATAAATTGTAGTCTGCAATGTGGTAGTTCTTTTTATCTTTCCATTTTCCAAGTGGAATATTTTGAAATTCAATCCATAGCAGTCCATCAATAGCTTGAGCGTTCACCGTTTTTTTAAACCTGATTTTATTATTGGGCATTAGTATACCTTTATGGTTGTTGAAGTCACTTTTTAGTGTGTCAGATTTCCAGCTAATGGGATTGGAAACAGTAATTTCTTTTCCATGCTTATAAGACGGAAAATAACCACTTTTGAAAGTTCTCCAAGAAAGAAAACAATTTAAATCTGTTGGGTTGCTACAATGCTGAAAAGAAGAAGATATTTCCTGAATAGGCATGCCAATTAAGTAGGCTAAAACAACTTTTTCAGAAATGGAGTCATTAGGCAATATGAATTCTTTTAATAGACGTTCTGCATGATTGGTGCCTTGGCTATGAGCAGCAATTACAATTCTATTTCCATCATTTAAATGTTTTAAATAATAGGTAAAGGCCTTTTTCACATCTTGGTAAGCAAAGTCTAAGGCTTTAATCCCATTTATGGGGTTTTTATACCCTTGAATGTGCATTTGTCTATAAATGGGCGAGTAAATTCTAGCTAGTTGGTTAAATACACCTGCTTGGTATTTTATTGTTGATCTATTTATTTTTCTATTTAACTTTTTATCATCAATTTTTGCATTCCAATCTTTCCCAGAAAGGTATATTGTTGGGTATATAAAAAATACATCTATACCTTCAAGAGAAGTATCTGGTTTATGGTTTTTGGGAAATTTATCTGAAAAATCTTTTTTTGATGGATGAGCTGCCCAGCAATCCAATGATGTGTAGTTTGGCTCAATTCCAGTTTTATCCATTGAAAAATCGCCAATAGGAAGAGTGGTTCTACAAGCGATTAAAAAAATTGTTAAGCAAAAAGCCAGTAGTTTTTTAATCATGAAAATAAAAGTATTTATTTTTCCTTTAACAATAGAAATGTTTCATTTTGGTTGTACATCAATTTGATTGTAAGTAGTTTCACTTAAAAAAAACAGACAATTTGAGAATAGCTGTAAATACAAGATTGCTGTTAAAAGATAAATTAGAGGGAATAGGGTGGTTTACTTTTGAAGTGTTTAGTAGAATCGTAAAAGCTCATCCAGAACACGAATTTTTGTTTTTCTTTGACCGCTCTTACGCTAAGGAATTTGTTTTTGCTGATAATGTAACTCCAATAGTCCTATTTCCACAAGCAAGACATCCGTTGTTGTTTAATTTTTGGTTTGATTATTCTGTTACAAAAGCCCTAAAAAGATACCAAGCAGATATTTTCTTTTCACCTGATGGAATGCTTAGTTTAAAAACAAAAATTCCTCAAATTACAGTTATTCATGATTTAAATTTTGAACATTATCCAGAGGATTTACCAGCTAATGTTACCAAGTATTACAAACAACGTTATCCAAAATTTGCAACTATAGCTAAGAAAATTATTACTGTATCGGAATTTTCAAAGAAAGATATATGTGAATTGTATGCAATAGATTCTCAGAAAGTTGTTGTTGCTTACAATGGTGCTGGGAAAGATTATCAGCCTCTGTCATTAAATCAGCGAACAGAGGATTTGCCAAAAGTTAACAATGGCATTCCTTATTTTATTTATGTTGGAGCTTTACATAAAAGAAAAAACATTCATCGAATGTTAGCTGCTTTTAAAGCTTTAAAAAAAGAGCTAAGCTTTCCATTAGAGTTTATTATAGTAGGGGATTTTCTTTGGAAAAAAGATAGTGAATTGGCTTCAATATGTGATGGTGTAAAGTTTGTGGGCAGAAAGTCTGGAAAGGAGCTTACCTCTCTTGTTGCCAATAGCTTGGCAATGGTTTATGTTTCTTATTTTGAGGGGTTTGGTATTCCTGTTTTAGAAGGTATGAAATGTGGTATTCCTGTAGTGACTAGTGATGTTACCAGCATGCCAGAGGTAGCAGGAGATGCAGCAATTTATGTAGATCCATTTTCTGAAGATTCTATTAAAGAGGGCCTTTTAAAAGCCACTAGTAAAGACAATTTTAAGATCTACAGAGAGAAATCACTTGTTCAAGCAAAGAGATTTGATTGGGATAAAAGTGCAGAAAAAGTATGGTCGGTGATTAATCAGGAAATCCAAAAAATTTAATTGGCTTAATTCAAATAGAAGTTTTGCTCTACCTTTTTTTCTTGCCTTAGAAGTATAAGCATGAATTTTATTTTCCTATTAAGAAATTCATTCTTTTTGTCATTATTGTATCGCAAGAATTTAATTTTCTCGTCATCGGTAAGGTTAACAACATTTATAATGTTTTTTTCCGAGAGTAAATCACTCATATCTCTGCTGATATCTTTATCAAGAAGTAGCTTAAGGTATAAGGTGACTTGATTAAGAAGAGTTTTGTCGGGATTGAAAACAATATCTTTAATTAATGCAATTGTTCCAGAAGGATATAGCTTATTTTCTTTCTTTGCTTCAAATTGATTAATCTTAAAATTTTGGCAACATTCTACTAGTATATCCAATTCTCCATTTTCGTAATTTTTTAAAATTTGAACAATTTTTACAAGAGAGCCATATTCACTTAATGTTGTTTTTCCTTGAAATGGAATTCCAAAATAGTTTTTGCTTTTATAGCATTCATTTATTAGTTGAAGGTACCTAGGTTCATAAATATGAAGAGTCGTTTGTTCCCCAGGAAGTAAAAAAATCCTTAAGGGAAATAAACCTATGCTATTATCTTGACTTTTCATTTATCAGGAATAGTGTACTGTAAAAATTCTATTAATTCACTAAAATTTTACATGATTACTTAATAAACTATTCACAATGGTTATTGAATTACTTTCAATAAATCATTGGGTTTTACCTGTAAATAAACCTTCTTAAGTATGATTGTTTTTAAGTTTTGTTGAGAAAAAAAAGGTGTTTTTTTGTGTTGATATTCAAAAAACAGGAAAAATCTATTAATAATTTATCCTATTTTTGACAAAAAAAGCAAATGAAAAACGTAAACAAGGTTAGAATTTTAGTGCTGTCAACAATAGTGTTTTGTCTTGCATTTTTAAAC
>PAZE01000044.1 GCA_002716065.1 Crocinitomicaceae bacterium
AAAAAATTGAACAATATTTTCTGTTGGCATATTACCAGTTAAATCATCTTTTGCCATTGGACACCCCCCCAAACCTCCAATAGCACTATCAAAACGAAGACAATTACTTTCAACAGCACTTTGTATTTTCTCTTCCCATGAATCAGGAGTTGTATGCAAATGAGCACCAAATTCTACATCAGGAAATTCCGTTATTAATTTATCAAATAACCATGAAATACTCTCTTTGGTACTTGTTCCAATGGTGTCACTCAAAGAAAGAATAGTAATACCAAATTCATTTAACAATTTCTCAGACCAATGCGCAACAATATGAGGACTCCACTCATCTCCATAGGGATTTCCAAAAGCCATTGAAAAATAGGTAACTAATTTTTTATTACCATTAATACATATTGATTGAACCTCTTCCAGCCTTTTTAAAGAATTTTTAATATCTGAATTAATATTCTTTTTTTGAAAAGTTTCAGAAATAGAAAAAGGAAACCCCAAATAAGTAATTTCATCATAGCTAGCCGCTTGCTGAGCACCCCTCTTATTAGCAACAATAACTAGTAATTTAGAAATAGAATCAGAAATACGAAGTTTAGGAATAACAGCAGATGTATCTGCCATTTGAGGAATAGCTTTTGCAGAAACAAAGCTACCTACGTCAATGGTATCAAAACCAACTTCTAATAAAGAATTAATGTAATCAATCTTTAAATCAGTAGGAATAAAACTTTTTATTCCCTGCATAGCATCTCTAGGACACTCGACTAGTTTCATGTATTTTTTTAGTAAAGGTAACTATATAAAAGAAAAATCTTACTTAACCATAAACTTAGTTACTACCTTTTCACCATCAATAATAGCATGTAACTTATAAATCCCCTTTCGATATCCATCAATTGGAATGGTCTGCTGGTGAGAACCAGCAAGAAGACCATCATACTCAAGCTGATCTACCAATTGGCCTAAAGAATTTAAAATAGAAATAACAACGTCTGCATCTTCGTTTAGATTAAAAGATAAAGAAAGTGGTTCGTTAGAACTAATTGGGTTAGGATATACGCTAAAAGTAGGTACAACAGAAACACCAGGTTCAAGAACCTTTACGCTACCTTGATATGGACGGTAATTATAGTTGGTTCCAACAACTACTATATCTGTTAAAGAATCTAATGCAGGAAAAGAAATGACTACATCACCATTTGCATCAACAAGTCCAGTACCCAACTGGACATCTCCTTGAGTAAGACATATTAAAGCTCCTTCTGCATTACAATTGCTAATTGATAAAGAAGAAGCTCCCAACTCTAATTCGGTAGCATGAGAGGCCATCAAATCCAAAGGATCCAATGTTCTTATTTTAACAGAAGGATCTCCAAAGAATATCCAAGTTTCAACTACTTCTCTTCCTTGATTGTTATAAGCGTCCATCATATCCATTTGACCATTGTAGAACAATCCACCAAGAGTAAATTTCTTATTCTGAGCATAGCTTTCCACAAGAATATCAACAATTTCATCCTGAGAAGCCATTGGCGGAGCCCAAGACATTAAAATAGAAGATCCACATACAGAAATAGCACCAGTAGGTGACCCAGATTGTTCAGCAAGCATAAACTGCTCAGAAAGACATGTTCCAGTTGTAAAAGTCCCATTATTACAAGCAACAGAAATTACAAAAGGATACTTTCCTTGATTCACACATTGATTGATATGTGTAGAACTAAAGTTTCCAGTAGCACAACTGTTCTGTGAACCATGCCCTGTATAGTTAAACAAAGTAACTCCTGTATTTACCGCATTTTTTATCATGTTACTATTGGGACTCCCAGGATCATCCTCTCCACCGTGAGTTCCATCATAAAATTCAAAGACTTCAGTAAATCCATAATTCATTAAATCTGTTCTAATATTTCTAAGATGCTGCCAATCCGCCTCACCATTGTCACCGTATCCTTGACCTTCATCAGATCCTATTCCAAGAGCTTTTTGGTACCGATCACCTGCCAATGGAGAAATTTCATATTCCATATTTCTGGATAAAATAAGTTGCAAATCGTTGGAGTTAGAAGCACTAAATCTACCCACAAATACATCTGGATACCAATCGTTATTACCGGCAAGAAGTCCGTACTTTGAATCAGACCATTTAATTTCTTGTCCCGTGTATCCTGCATTATAGGACTTTACATCAGGATGGTCTCCAACAAGTAAAAGATAAACTAAATCTGGGTTATTAGTATAATAATTCTTAACATAATTGTATATGTCTGTTTGATTGTTCCCGATAGAAGATATAGGAACTATTTCAGTAGGAATTCCTTTGGCAAACTTCCAATTAACGTAATTATCCATATCGTTAATTAACCCATCTTTACATATAATAAGCATTGAACCATCCTCTTCAACAGGGTTGTATTTTTGAACCTTATAATTAATAAATCTTCTCTCATTGATTGAATTGATTGCTCTGTTTAGCACCCTAGAATCAGAAATTTCATTTATTCCAATCTCCTTTTGATCAAAATTAATTTTGATTTCTAAATGAGTATAAACCACTAATGTTTTTGTAACAGGATTGTACTGAAAAGGAGTTACTTCAAGAGATTGTCCTCTAATAGAACGAAAAACAAAAGGATCATTTAATAAAGCAACACTTTCAGGATAATAAGCATTTGTAGAATATACACTAGATTTTGTATAGGGAACAGATGATGGGTTTATGTTTCTTTTAAGGTTCCCTTTTGAAGGAATAAGCTCAACGTTAAAATATTCCTTAAATGAAGATGAGATAATTGAATAAGAAGATATACCTGTATTGGGGAGTTGAATAGCGCAAGTCAATCTTGGCAAATCTGGACTACCTAAAACAAGAGATGGATAGGTATTTTCTGCACTAATTTTGGAATGCATTACACCATTAATTTCTGCAGCAGTTGAAATGGTAAATTCATCAAAATTAACGGCAACTGTTACAGATGATAAATTTTCATCAATTAAATTGATATCGTTTATACAGAACAGGTTAAATGAAACTAGAAGAAAAGTAAACAGAGATAGAATTTTTTTCATCGTATAATTTTAAATTAATGGAGTCTAAATATACAAAAGCATTTCTATTGAAATGGTTGCCTAAAACAAATATTAAATAGCTACAACCATTTAACATAGCATAAACAAAACCAATCAATAGTACTTTAAATCTATTATCTAAATGGTATATTCGCAATCTATAACTAAAACCAAATGAGCACCAAAAACGAAACCAATAAAAGAAGAACTTTTGGGATTATTTCTCATCCAGATGCTGGTAAAACTACGCTAACTGAAAAATTACTATTATTTGGAGGTGCTATTCAATCTGCTGGAGCGGTAAAAAACAATAAAATAAAAAAGTCTGCCACATCTGATTTTATGGAAATCGAAAAACAAAGAGGGATCTCTGTTGCAACTTCAGTAATGGCTTTTAATTATTTAGACAAACAAATAAACATTCTAGATACACCTGGACATAAAGATTTTGCTGAAGACACCTATAGAACTCTAACTGCTGTAGATAGTGTAATTATGGTAATTGACTGTGCTAACGGAGTAGAAGCACAGACTGAGAAGTTAATGGAAGTATGTAGAATGAGAGATACTCCTGTAATTGTTTTTATAAACAAAATGGACAGAGAGGGACAAGATGCATTTGACCTTTTGGATGAAATTGAAAACAAACTATCTATTAAAGTGAAACCCATGAGTTGGCCCATAGGCATAGGGGCTACTTTTAAAGGGGTTTACAACATGCATAGATCAAATCTTAATCTATTTGACGGCAATAAAACTGGAATAGAAAAAGACATAATTTCAATTGATAAGCTAGAAAGTAATGAACTTAATAAGATTATTGGTGATGAAGAAGCCACAACTCTTAGAGAAGAGGTTGAATTAATAAGTGAAGTATATGGAAAATACGATGCAGAAAGCTATTTATCTGGAAAAATGGCACCTGTTTTCTTTGGGTCAGCATTAAACAATTTTGGAGTTCAAGAATTATTGGAAACATTTATTGAAATATCTCCAACTCCAAAGGGTAGAATTACCGATCAAAGAATGATACTTCCAGAAGAAAAAAAATTTAGTGGATTTGTTTTTAAAATTCATGCCAATATAGACCCTAAACATAGAGACAGAATTGCTTTTCTACGAATTGTTTCTGGAAAATTTGAACGAAATAAATTCTACAAACACATAAGGCTTGATAAAAAATTAAAGTTCCCTAACCCAACTAGTTTTATGGCCTCTAGTAAAGAGGTTGTAGATGAAGCTTATCCAGGTGACGTAATTGGACTTTATGATTCTGGGAATTTCAAAATTGGTGACACCCTTACAGAGGGCGAAAACTTTAATTTTAAAGGAATCCCTAGTTTTTCTCCTGAACTTTTTAAAGAAATACAGAATGAAAATCCAATGAAAACCAAGCAACTAGAAAAAGGGGTTGCTCAGCTAACTGATGAAGGAGTTGCACAGCTTTTTACAATGCAACCCGGAAATAGAAAAGTAATTGGAACTGTTGGAGAACTACAGTTTGAGGTTATTCAATATCGTTTAGAGCACGAGTATGGAGCCTCATGTAGTTTTACTCCAAAAAATTTCCATAAAGCCTGCTGGATGACATCAGATGATTCTTCAAAAATTGATGATTTTATAAAAAGAAAAGTAGGTAATGTTGGATATGATAAAGATCAAAATCCAGTATTTTTAGCTCCATCTGTTTTCCTTTTAAATCAGGCAGAGAGTGATTATCCTGAAATAACATTTCATAAAAATTCTGAATTCAAATTAGATGAACACTAAAATAGAATCCTTTAACATTAGGGTTTATGCTTTAATAATTGAAAATGGCCATATTTTAATTAGTAAAGAATTAATCAGAAATAAAATTTCACTTAAATTTCCTGGAGGAGGAGTTGAAAAAGGTGAAGGAATAATTGAAGCACTTCAAAGAGAATCAAGGGAAGAGCTAAAACAAATGCTGATTAATGTTGAACATTTCTATACTACTGATTTTTTTCAACAAAGCGCTTACAATAAGAAAGATCAATTGATATCAATTTACTATAAAGCTAAATTAAGCTTCCCAGAAAAACTTATTCATGAAAACCACCCAATTGATGATCGACCTGTTTTTTACTGGAAAAAAATAGACGAATTAACAAAAGATGAGCTAAGCTTCCCTATAGATAAGCATGTTCTAGACATTCTTAAATCCAATAAATAATCTTTACTAAGTATTATATTTACGTTAAATTAAACCTTCATTAAAGAGTAAAGTCTACTTAGTTCATTATGAAAAAATTATCTTATTTAATTATTACAAATTTTCTAATCTTAAGTTTTTCTTTAAATGCACAACAAACCAGCGATTTTGAAACCTGGAATGCATTAGGGGTTCAGAAAAAATTATTCGACAATAGCTTAACCCTTTCATTATCTGAAGAGCTCAGATTGAAAAACAACAGCACTACAATGGATCAGTTCTTTACTGAATTTGGTATCAAGTATAAATTTCTCGAACATTGGACAATTGGTGCTGGATATAGAATAATTAGAGAAAATGAAGGTGATGACGAGCACAATTCTAAAAAAAATAGATGGAATACCGATATTGTATTTAAACACAAAATAGATCGTTTTTCTTTTGGTTATCGTTTAAGATACCAATCTAAAAGTGAATCTGGTTTTTCGAAAGGAGATGGAGATATTCCTATTCAGAAACTCAGAACAAGACTAAAGGTTAATTACAACGTTAAAAATTGGAAATGGGACCCTTATTTAGCTGCTGAGCTATTTTGGACTAAACAAACAATTAATGTTGATAATTACATCTCTTCAATTGATGAAGAGGACATTGAAATAGCTGGCATGCAAAAGATTCGCTTAACTGTTGGAACCTCGAAAAAAATCAAAAAAATTGGTCAACTTAATTTCTTCTATCGATTTGAACATGAACTCAATAAATACCCCTATTCATATATAGAAATGAGTGATTGGTCAACCCAATCTCACGGACCAATCGACATTAAAAACTGGCACATTATCGGCATCAATTTTAATTTTAAACTATAGCTAATGAAAGCTTTAACATTTAAATCTATTATATTATTTGGGATTTTTTTAATGATCGTAAGTTGTAAAAAAACAGACCCTTCTCAATTGGGGTACCTTAACCCGGATTACGATATTGTTTTTAATCAAAATGAAGTGCAGCGATTAGACATTGTTATTGACCCAGCATATTGGACAGTTATGCAAGAAGATCTACAAGAAATTCTAGGACAGCAAGGTCCTGGAATGGGTTTTTCTGACCAATCACCCATATATGTACCCTGTCAGGTATTTCATAAAGAAAAACAATGGTATGATGTAGGAATCCGATATAAAGGCAATTCGAGCTTAAACAACCAAAACAATAAGCACCCATTTAGATTGGAATTCGATCATTTTGAAAATGAAAATCCTATGATACAGAATCAATCTTTTTATGGTTTCAAGCAGCTGTCTTTTGGCAATAATTTTAAAGACCCCTCCTTTTTGCATGAAAAGATTGCATCGGATCTATATAGAGAATTCGGCATCCCTTGTGCTCATACGGCTTTTTACAGAATCTACATAGATCATGGAGATGGACCTATATACATTGGATTATTCACCATGGTTGAAGTGGTTTTTGACACCATGCTTGAAGATCAATTTGGCAATAATAGTGGTAATTGTTATAAACCTGATGGGGATGGTGCTCGTTTAAACAATATCAATCAAGTAAACAGCAGCTTTTTTGTGAATAAAACCAATTCTGTTGCTTCTTTAGAGGATATAGAAGAGCTAGTATCTACACTTACTTCTTCAAATAGAACTAGTAATCCTATACAATGGAGAGCTGATCTTGAAAACATATTCAACGTACACCATTTCCTAAAATGGCTTGCCGCTAATACCACCATGAAAAACTGGGACACTTATGGTCAAATGACTCATAATTATTATTTGTACAACGACCCTTCCACTAATCTTCTCACATGGATTCCATGGGATAATAACGAAACATTTTCTGATGGACCTGGAGGTCCAGGTGGACCAGGTGGACCTGGAGGTGGTGGAGGTCCTCAACCCTTAAATTTCGACTTTAGTAACCTTAGTAATAATCCAATGAACAATGGGGTTGTTGCATGGCCTTTAATCCGTTATTTATATGACGATCCTGCCTATCGATCGATTTATGATGATTATATCGACCTATTTATCAGCACTGCTTTTGAACCTGGTAAAATGGCCGATCAAGTAACTGCTGCCCACGAATTAATCTCACCTTATGTTATTGGAAGCGAAGGTGAAATTCCTGGATATACTTTTCTGAATTCAGAAAATGAATTCACATCTTCTTTAAATGAGCTCATTCAGTTCATGCAGGACAGTTATAACGAAGCAGATGCCTATACGCCATAAGTATAATCTAAATGTAACATTATAGTAATTACACCAACAAATACTATTTTTCGAATAGCTTTTGTAGTGAATTAAATGCCTTGAATTCCAAAGCATTACCAGATGGATCTAAAAAAAACATAGTTGCCTGCTCTCCAGCCTCCCCTTTAAACCTAATATAGGGTTCAATAATAAATTCTATATTATTTTTCTTGAGCTTGCTTGCCAATTCTTCCCAATGAGTCATTGTTAAAACAACTCCAAAATGTGGAACTGGAACTCCATGTCCATCTACAGGGTTATTGGTCAAATCTGACTTTTTTCCAGACTCATGAATTACAAACTGATGACCATAAAAATTAAAATCTACCCACTTTTCACTAGATCTACCCTCCTCCATATTTAGGATATCTCTGTAAAAAGTTCTACACTCATTAAGGTTATGTACCGGAACAGCTAAATGAAAAGGTCTAAGTTGAATATTTTTAGTCATCTTATTTAAAATTTGTTAACAATTGACACTATAACTTAAAGTGTGCTTATATTAGCGGCTGTAAAATATTAAATATAAAAAATATGTCAACTTTTGTAGGTAAAAAATTTCCAAATATCAGTGTTGACGCCATGAATGAAATGGGCGACACTTTCCAAGTCAATGTTTTTGAAGAAGCAACAAAAAATAATAAAAAAGTAGTTTTATTTTGGTATCCAAAAGATTTCACTTATGTGTGTCCGACAGAATTACATGCATTCCAAGAAGCTCTTCCTGAATTTGAAAAAAGAAATACTGTTGTAATTGGTGCATCCTGCGATACAGCTGAAGTTCATTTTGCTTGGTTAAACACCTCAAAAGATAATGGTGGAATAGAAGGCGTAACGTATCCAATTCTTGCCGATACCAATAGAAACCTTGCTAATATTCTTGGAGTTTTAGATATTTCTGATGAAAAATATGATGAAGATTACGATGCTATTCAGCTAGAAGGAGGAAACATTCCTTACAGAGCTACTTTCATACTTGATGAAGATGGAATGGTATTCCACCAAGGAATTAATTTTTTCCCTGTTGGAAGAAATGTAAATGAGATAATAAGACTTGTTGATGCTTATGCTCACAACCAAAAATTTGGTGAAGTTTGTCCAGCAAATTGGGAAGATGGAAAAGACGCAATGAATGCTAACAGAGATGGTGTTGCAGATTATCTATCAAAACACTAATATGCTTACTGAACTAAACTCAGATACTCTTAAATATGAAATTGACCAACACTACAAAGTGTTGGTTCAATTTTCTGCCGGTTGGTGCGGTAACTGTAGAATAATGAAACCAAAGTTTAAAAAATTCTCCATTCAAAATAGCGACATCAAATTTTATGTTATTGATGCTGAAAAACATCCTGATTCAAGAAAATTGGCTAATGTAAATAACTTACCCACATTTGCTTTTTTCAAAGATGGGAAACTTGAGAACCAAGTGCAAACTAATAAAACAGATGTTCTTTTAAACTTTATTAATGAGGCTTCCAATAATTAAACACACACTTGGCTTTATTCGCGAAAATGATGCCGATTACATTGAAGAATGTATCCAAGTATTAGAGCATTTAACAGAATCATCAAATATAAAAGACCAAGAAATTGATGTTATTGGTGAATTACTTTCTAATTTTTACGGAGCAATTGAAGTAAATGAGGCTATTAATAATGGATCAACTCAAAAAGAAGCCTTAAATGATTTTATGAAAAGAGTTCAGGGCTCAATTGATTTATAACAAAATCAATAATCTCATATTTTTATTCCCATTACACAAACATCATCTAATTGATCACAATCTCCCTTCCAACGATTAAATTCTTTTTCAACTGATTCACCTTGCTCTTGAATCTTCTGATTACTTATTGAAAGTAAGAATTTTTTAAAATTACTGTTTTTGTACTTTCTGTTTCTATCTCCACCAAATTGATCAGTAAACCCATCTGTATAGAGATAAATCTTGTCATTTTTTCTAAGCTTAAGTGTATTTGATTTAAATAAAATACCTTTTCCCAAATAAAAACCAACAGGTCTTCTATCTCCTTTATATTCCGTCAACTCCCCATCACGAATAATCAACATAGAATTATGCGCTCCAGAATACATCAGCTCATTGTTTTTTGTGTTTAAACGACATAAAACCATATCCATACCATCTCTATGTTGGTTTTCACCTTGTTTATTTGCAAACGACTTTTTTAACTTGTTGCTAATCTGATCAAGAATCTCATTTGTGTTAATTAAGTTCTTTTCTACAATCATTTCATTTAATAAAGAATTCCCGATCATACTCATTAAGGCACCAGGAACCCCGTGACCAGTACAATCAACGACCGAAAAGAAAATATAATCATCAACAGCACAAACCCAATAAAAATCACCACTAACTAAATCTTTGGGATTATAATAAATAAAATGATTAGTTAGGTGGTTTGATATGTATTCTTTAGAAGTTAATAAAGCCTCCTGAATTTTTTTAGCATAGGTAATACTATCTGTAATTTCACTATTTTTTTCTTCTACTATTTGCTTTTGTTTTTCTACTATTTGCTTTTGTCTTCGAATAAATGTTAATCTTCTAAATAAAAGCAACAAAAAAGCTAAAACCATTACCAACACACTAGTAACTAAGTAATTAACCAACTCGGAAGCTTTTTTCTCTTTTAAAATTATCTTCTTATTGTACTGATTTTGAAGCATTGATATATTGGATGCCTTTTTGCGGTTATACAATGAATCTTTATATAAAGCATAGAGTTTATAATTATCAAAAGCCCTATGAATCGAGTCCCAATCTTGATACACTTTATAGATTAGTTCATAGGAGTTCATCAGACCTTCTTTATCATTTATACTTTTTGCCGATTCAACAGAATTATTCAAAAACACAATGGCATTTAAGTAATCCTTTTTTAAATAAAAATCTTTACCAACACCTTGTTGATTTCTAATTTTGCCCCAATGATTAGAATGTAATTTGGTGATCTCAAGAGATTTCTTGTAATATTCCATCGATTGATCATAATCTTTTAAATCAAAATAAAAGTCTCCTAATTTAGTTAAAACATAAGACTCTGAATTTAAATTAAAAGTCACCTTACTCAATTTTAAAGCATGGTTAAAATTTTCCAATGCTTTATCAATTTCCCCAATATGATTGTATACATTTCCCAAATAAGCATAAGAACGAGAAAGCTCTAGAAAGTCTTTATTTTTTTCTTTAATTTCAATAGAATAGGTTAAATTTTCAAGAGCTGTAGAATAATCTCCAAAAATATCGTTAATATCCCCAATAGTTTCATATACTCTTCCTATACCAATGTCATAATCAATTTCTTCAAAAATTGCATTTGCTTTCAATAGTAAATCCATACTATGTTCATAGTTTCCTAAGCCATTGGAGGTTCTGGCCATAAGCTGATAACATGACCCCTCTCCTATTTTATTGTTTGTTTTTTTATAATAGGCTATTGCATTAGAATAGTATTTTTCGGAAGCAGCGTAATCATCTATTCTAAATGAATAATAACCTAGATTAAGATAACTATCGGCAACTCCATCTAAATAATCAATTTCCAATGCAATATTTAGCGCTTTATTTGAATAAGATGGTGAATTTTGAGGTAAATAGTAAATGTAAAATCTACTCAATTTATTCAGCTCATCAACCTTGTTTTTATCAGATGATGAAACCTTAATATTATTCAATAATTTTTGTTCATTTACCATTTGAGCAAAAGCATTAACGGCAAATAAATAAAAACTGAAAATGAATAAATATTTTTTCATTAGAACCAATTTAATCATTAAATAAATAGGCAATTGAATATAATTGAAATAATACAAAAAAAGCCATCCTTTTGGATGGCTTAAGATGCGGAGAGACTGGGACTCGAACCCAGGCAACGATTGCTCGTTGACAGCTTAGCAGGCTGTTGCATTACCACTCTGCCACCTCTCCGTTTGCTTATTGAGTGAGTGCAAAAATAACACAGTTTTTCAATTGGACAACATGTCTGTTTGGTTATGGTTAAAAAAAATAAACATTTAGAAAAATTACACCTGTTTAAATGCAACTATTAATTAAATTTGCAGAGCAAAAAAAATTCGAAGAACAATAAAGACAATCCTATGAAAGAAGTAGTAATCGTTTCTGCAGTAAGAACTCCAATGGGAAGCTTTGGAGGAAGCCTATCATCATTAAACGCACCTTCTCTTGGTGCAACAGTAATTAAAGGAGCCTTAACAAAAGCAAGCATCAACCCAGATTTAGTTGATGAAGTTTATATGGGTAATGTTCTTCAAGCAAATTTGGGTCAAGCACCAGCAAGACAAGCTGCCATATTTGCTGGAATTGGTAAAAATGTACCATGTACAACAGTAAATAAAGTTTGTGCCTCTGGCATGAAAGCAGTAAGTCTTGCAGTACAAGCTATTAAGTGTTCAGATGCCGATGTTGTTGTAGCTGGAGGAATGGAAAATATGTCAATGGTTCCGCATTACTATTCAGCAAGAAATGCAACAAAACTTGGAGACACTAAAATGACTGACGGCATGGTAAAAGATGGACTAACTGATGTTTACAACAAAACTCATATGGGAGTTTCGGCCGACAAATGTGCTATTGACAACAATATCTCAAGGGAAGATCAAGATAATTTTGCTATTGAATCCTACAACAGAGCAGCAAAAGCATGGGATGAAGGGAAATTTGATAATGAAGTTATTCCTGTTGAAGTTCCTCAACGAAGAGGTGAACCTCTTATTTTCAGTAAAGATGAAGAGTATACTAATGTGAAAATGGAAAAAATTCCTAACCTAAGAGCTGTTTTCACCAAAGAAGGTACTGTTACTGCGGCAAATGCATCTACTTTAAATGACGGTGCTTCTGCACTGGTTTTAATGAGTAAGCAAAAGGCTGACGAACTTGGTCTTAGTCCAATTGCTAAAGTTTTAAGCTATGCTGATGCCGCACAAGAACCAGAATTATTTACCACTGCACCATCACTTGCAATTCCTAAAGCATTAAAAAAAGCCAACCTTAATACGGAAGACATTGACTACTGGGAGCTTAATCAAGCCTTCTCGGTTGTTGGAATTGCCAACACAAACAAACTTGGCTTAGATTCCTCTAAAGTTGATGTTAACGGAGGAGCAGTTGCCCTTGGTCATCCTCTTGGAAGTAGCGGATCAAGAATTATTGTTACCCTAATAAATGTTCTTAAACAAAATAATGGTAAATATGGAGCTGCTGGCATATGCAATGGTGGTGGTGGCGCTTCAGCAATTGTTATAGAGAATATCTAAATTTTCTTTCTTTTGAAACAACTATTTATCATTCGTCATGGTAAGTCGGATTGGGGAAACCCTTTTCAAGATGATTTTGACCGACCTTTAAATCATAGGGGATTAATCGATGCAAAAAAAATGGGTAGTTACCTATCCAATTATACACATCCTCAAAAAATTATTTCCTCAACTGCTAAAAGAGCCCTTACTACTGCCTATTTAATTGCTGATCAGCTAAAAATTAATCAACATGAAATAGAAGAACAAAAAAAGCTTTACCATGCATCATTAGATAATCTTCTTGAAACCATTCAAACAGCAGATAATAAGCATAACACGTTGTATATGGTCGGACATAATCCAGGTTTATCCTCATTAGTTTCTTATTTAAGTGAAGATTGGATTGAGCTTAAAACATGTTGTGTAGCAATTCTTCAAGCAGATGTTGGTTCTTGGTCTAATTGGATTAAAGGAGTTGCAACTCTAAAGCAATACATATCCCCGAAAACTATTTAGCAACAAAAATCTTCTCTTTATAAAGAAACTTTTTTTGCAATGATTCAAATGGTCTATAGGTATAATAAACGTAACCGTTAAATACTTTAATTTTATTTACATATCTGTTGGATAATTTAAACCCTTTGGATACACTTCCAGTTTTAACATAAACTTTTTTTAAAATACTGTTTCCACCATAATGAAAGATAGTAAAGAGATCCTCTAAATATTCATCTTGAATTAGAGGCTGCCTCCATTTTTCTTTTTTGGATGGCTGATGATAACTAATCGATACCGAATCAACAGCTTTAAATGTGGAATCAAAAGTGTATATAAAATCATTGTAATGATCAAAAACAAAAACAGAATCATTGCAAACAAAAAGAGGCGCATATATTGGGCGATATAAAATATCTTTAGTAAAAACAGATGCTCCAATCCAAATTTCTTTATCAATTCCAGTTTCTTGTTCTTTTCTGTATGCCCACAATTTATCTCTTCCACTAACGTATTTGTATTGAGCTCTATATAATTCCATCATAAAATCATCTTTCACCTGTTTTATAAGTAGATCAGACGAGTCAATTAAATTGGTTGAGAAAAATTTAATTGCAGGATATAGCTCGTTATAGTTAGAGTATAAAAAATTGGCACCTATTGTATCTATAACTCGGAAGGTGAAATTATAAAACTCGTTTTTATTAACTGATTTAACATTAATATATTGGTCTTCAGAAATGTTAATAGCAAATACTTTTTCTTTACCAAGGACATAAATATTTGAAGCAAAATCTTTGTAGAGTCGAACGGATTCCCCTGGGATTAAATGTGAATGAATCTGCTGCCTTTGCTGGTTTAAAAGCAAAACCTTACTTTCCTTTTTGAGTGTTTTTTCATAAGCTAAAAGGACCATTAATCCATCTTTAGTAATTTCAAAATCTTCAACTGAGTAATTCTTAGAACCAAAAACGGTATCTACTTTATTGGCTACCAAAGTGAATTCCGGTATAGTAATATTCTTAAGTTGAGTGGTACCAAGGTTTAAAGTGTCGTTACTATATTTAGCTAATTTAGGTTTAGCAATAACAATAGTGTCATTTAAAAATCCCGAATGGATAAATTCTATTTTCAGATTATTTAGTTTATTAACAGCTATACAATAATCTCCATTATCATTGCTGTAAAATAAATGTTTCAAGCAACTTATCTGCACATTTGGTATTGGCTGATTTTCATGATCTACTAACCTACCTCTAATACAGGTGCTAAAAGACTGACCAAAGAGATTGTAGGAAATTGAAAGTAAAACAACTAAAATGACTATTCTCATACAATTAAGATGAGAAAAATTAGAAAATCCACAAAAAAATTAAATTGAATTTATCCAACCAAATTCGTCAGCAACAACTCCCTTTTTGTAGTTATTGAGGTGATTTAGAATTTTTAAAGAAAAATCATTTTCTCCAGCATTGGGAAGTAAATAGTCTTGACCATTAAAATGAATTCTATTAATTGGAGCTATAGTTGCCGCAGTACCAGCACCAAAAGCTTCTTCCATAGAACCATTCTCAAAAGCAGTAATAATTTCTTGAACAGTTATTTTTCTTTCCTCAACCTGCATTCCCCAAGAACGAGCGATATCTAAAACACTTCTTTTGGTAATACCATCTAAAATAGTATCTCCAGACATGGGACTAAGTAGTTTGCCATCAATCTTGAAGATAATGTTCATTGTTCCAGATTCCTCAATATACTTATGTTCTTTAGCATCAGTCCAAATTAGCTGAGTAAAGCCCTGATCCTGACCTAATTTTGCAGGATACAATGCTGCAGCATAGTTACCAGCAGCTTTAGCATATCCAGTTCCCCCTCTAACTGCACGAGAATACTCAGTTTCAATTTTTACCGGAACAGCAGAACTGTAATAAGCACCTACAGGACAAGTGAAAATCATAAATTTATATGTTACAGATGGACGTATACCAACATATGGATCTGTAGCAATAAGAAAAGGACGTATATACAATGAATAACCATCCATAGAAGGCACCCAACCACGATCTAGATTTAAAAGAGACTTTAGAGCTTCTAGAAAGACATCTTCAGGAACTTCAGGCATGCACATTCTAGTAGCAGAAATATTTAGTCTCTTAATGTTGTCATTTACCCTAAACAGTAATACATTACCCTCATTATCTTTATGTGCTTTCATTCCTTCAAAACAGCTTTGACCATAATGTAAAACAGAAGTAGCAGGAGACATTGAAATATCACCATATGGAACTATTTCAGGATTTTGCCATTGTCCATCAAAATAATCCATTGTAAACATATGGTCAGAAAAAACCTTTCCAAATGGCAGGTTATCCCAATCAACGTTTGGTAATCTTGAATCCGATACTTTATTAATACTGATTTTAGCTATTTCTTCCACCATCTAACCGAAATTTGAGCACGAAATTAATAAAATTAAACAGACTTTTAACTTAATTTTAATGTAAATTAAAAGTTTAAAATAAATCACTTATAAAATAGTGAAAATATCAATTTGAATAAGGATTTAGAGAAAATATTAAACAATTATTGGGGACACCAATCATTTAGAGGAAGTCAGCAATCAATTATTGAAAATGTTATTTCTAAAACAGATACACTTGCCTTACTACCTACTGGAGGAGGGAAATCCATTTGCTATCAAATTCCAGCACTTGCAACTGAGGGAATTTGCATTGTCATATCACCTCTAATTGCCTTAATGATAGACCAAGTCAATAATCTAAAAAATAGAAAAATTAATGCAGAATGCATCCATTCTGGGCTAAATCTAATAGATATAGATAGAATTTTAGACAATTGTATTTTTGGAAACATCAAACTATTATACATCTCTCCTGAAAGAATCAATAGCAAAATTTTTATAGAACGATTTAAAAAAATGAATGTCAGCTTTATAGCTGTTGATGAAGCTCACTGTATTTCTCAGTGGGGTTATGATTTTAGACCATCTTACCTTAATATAGCCAACTTAAAAGAAATCTCCCCTAACCTATCTTGTATCGCACTTACAGCAACTGCAACTCCTAAGGTTTGTTTAGACATTCAGGAAAAATTACTTTTTAAGAAAAAAAATACCATTAAAGACTCTTTCCAAAGAAAAAACTTATCCTATAAAGTAGTTAAAACAAAAGACAAGTATTCCTTTACTATCAACTTACTAAAAAACAAAAGAAATCAATCTTCTATTGTATACGTTAGAAAAAGAAAAATGTGTGGAATTATTTATAAGCTTTTAAAAGAAGAAAACATAAAATGTGATTACTATCACGCTGGACTAAGTAACGAAGAAAAAAATTCTGCTCAACAAAATTGGTCTTCAGGGAAATCTACCGTTATGATAGCCACAAGTGCATTTGGAATGGGCATAGACAAAGAAGATGTTCGATTGGTAATTAACTTTGATATTCCAGAATCCATAGAAGCTTATTTTCAAGAGGCTGGAAGAGCCGGTAGAGATAACAAAAGTGCAGATGCTTATTTATTAACTCAAAATAGCGACAAAGCAACACTTATCAATAGGGTTAATCTTAGTTACCCAAAAATGCAAACTATAAAAACTGCTTATCAAAAATTTTGCAACATTAATCAAATCGCTTTAGGAGCTGGTGAAAATGAATCCTTTGATTTTAACTATAATCTAATTGCATCAAAAACTGATCTTACCAATTTGGAGGTTTTCCATTCTTTTAGACTTTTAGAGCTTTCGGGCTACATCAATTTAAGCAGTTCCAATTATCACTCAAGTAAATTAAAAATAATTTGTTCCAAAAAAACACTTTTCAACTTCATTAAAACCAACCCAATACACTCCTTATTACTAGAAACATTAATTCGATCTTATTCAGGGTTATTCAATGATTTTAGTAGTATTAATGAAATAGTTCTATCTAAAAGAATCCATCAAGCAACAAAAGAAACCATAACAGCGCTAACTCAACTAGATCAGCTCAATATAATTTCCTATAGTCAGAATACATCATCGTTAAAATTAACTCTATCAAACCCAAGAGTTGACGCTCAATCAATTGTGATTGACCCAACGATTTATACTGCTAGAAAACAAGCAGATCTTGAAAGAGCCAACAATGTAATTAAGTACAGTTTCGACACCACTACATGCCGAGTTAGATTTTTACTTAATTATTTTGGCGAAAAAAATTCTACCAACTGTAACAACTGTGACAATTGCATTAAAAACAATAACTCCAACAAAAAGTCATTTCTTTTAGAAAAAATTGAAACTATTATCAGTTCGCCAATTGAAGTTGACAAGGTCTATGAAAGTTTAATTCAAGATTTTCATAAAAAAGACATCGATAATGTTTTAAGAAAAATGATTGAACATGGAAAAGTAAAAATCAACTCACTTAATCAATTGGAACTAAAGAATTAATTAAAGGTTATTTACCTCTACACTGTTTTCTACTGCTTTTATTCTGACAAGTTGGACATTCATTCTTTTTCAGTTTAAATAAATTACCAAATTCACAAAATAGCTCTCCAAAATTATTAAAACTCTGTTTGTAGAAAGCTCCCAACCCTTGAGTATATGCAGATTGTTCAATATTGGTAAAATCATACGCATTGGATTGATTAAAAGCGTGAACTCTCAAATTACCTTCAGAATTAAGCTTGTACTCAACATCAACATCTCCAATAAAACTTGAAGGATTATTGTTTAGGTTATTGCCTTGAGAAACACCTAAATTGGTCTCAATTGTCAATCTATCATTAAATTGCTGAGTTGACATGGCTACAGAAACCTCATCATTACTAATCTCATCTCCAGGGCTATAATTAAAGCCAATATCAAAATCATCAGAAAATTTTAAAATCATATTTCCCAATTGACTTGAAAGCATTTCACTTGTTGTTGACAAGGACATGTCTACAGTGGCATCAGAGATTTCTTGCCTGTTAGTCATGAATTTATTTAAAATTAAAAGAGAAAAAACTTGTTTATTCATCTCTTGATCTGAGCTTACTAAATTCCTGAGAGCCGATTTTGCAGACTCAGTTCCTCGAGGAATAACAATATCAAAATCAATCTCTGGATTGAACAAATTATCCGTTAAATGCATAAGCACATTAATGTCTTTTTTCTGCTTCCATTCCTCTTTTTCATTAGCAGGCATAATATCATACAAACTAGCTTTTAATGGATAATAGGTAACCAAATCTAATTCAGCATTATACGGATCGCCATACCAGCTAATACTACCACCTGATTCAAGTTTAAACTTTTTATTTATAAAATCTTTCAGTGTAAACAAGTAACTACCTTTTGAAATGGTGTATTGTCCATACATTGAAAAGTCATTATACTGATCAATAACCATATCAACATGTCCACGACCATTTCCTTGCATAGCATCTCCTACAATCTCATCAAAAACCAATTGAAACTGAGCATCATCTGTTAAATCAATACCTAAGTTCATAGTGATTCCTTCTAGGGAAACCTCATAATCCTGTTGCTTACTTTCAACCCCTTCAAAAGAAATAAAGTCCTGTAAAACAACATCATCTGTTCCATAAAGAGGTAGTGTAAGATTGGTTCCTTTCTCAGTTTTAGCAGCTACATTTAATCGAAGTAAATTGATGGTATCGTATTCCATCATCACATCTCCAGTAATAAAAGCATCTCCATAGTACAATGGATTCATTTTATAGGTAGTATTCATGACCATAAAAGGCTGAGTAAAAGAGGCGTAAAAGTCATAATTATATTTTGTGAAATTCTTATGATAAAATGATCCAACAACCAACCCTTTTGCACCATATTTATCTTCAATTGGGACTCCATTTACCTGAATCATATCAGGAGAAACAACTATTTCACCTTCAGAGAAATAGGTTGTATTCATCATGTCAAGTTTAAAAGAAGATTCCTTTAAATCAAGTAATCCAGAAAATTCAGGAGCAGAAAATGTTCCAGATAAATTAATAGTACCATCTAATTTTCCTCTAAAATCAGAAAGCACATCTTTAGGAAAAAATGGATCTAAAAAACCTAAATTCAAATCAATAAATTCAAATCTAAAATCTAGTAAACTATCTGTACTTTGAGGATAATAATAGCTCTTTTTAATGTTTACTCCTTTTACTGTATTCTGATTAGATTCAAGAATACCACCGACCAGTTCAATTCTATTATTAAATGGATCCCATTTAGAATCAGAAAATAAATTACCCATTAAATAATCGTTTAAAATTAATGAATCTACAGTAGAAACCGCATTAAAATAAATAGCGTCATATAAATCTGAAACACTTCCCTTTGAATTAAGCAACCCTGAAAAATTGATCCCATCCAATTGAACAAAATCGACAAAATCAGCTAGTTCAATATTTTGAAAATTAAAATCTAGTTTGTCGTTGGAGCTTTGAGTAACTTTTCCATCTAGAGATATGAATTGATTGTTATTGGAAATAATAAAATCCTGCAACTCAATACTAGTTGAATCTATTTTTAAAACCATACTATCTCCAAAGTTCCAATTTCCTGCTTTTTTAGAATACAAAGAAGTAGGTAAAAAATGAACGTCAAATTTATCTAAACCCTGAACATCAACTGCTGCCATAAGCTTACCATTGTACAATGAATCATCATCTTTCCAAGTTAGTTTAAAATCGATAGCATCATTAAAAGCTTTGGAAGATAGATTTATATTCTGCAAATATGTTTTTTCAGTAAAAAAGATAGTATCAATAGACAAATCCAAAGTATAACTGGTATCAATAGATTCTATTTTCTTAGTAGTATCCAGTTCAATATTAGAAAACCGTATTCCATTGTACTCTATCCAATCAGAAGAAGTATACAATTCCAAAAGATCATTATCACTATTGTAAGCACATTTTAACTCTGTATTTTTAGATACACGAAGTTCAGGAAAAAACAACTCTGTAAGCTTAGTTAGATCATTGATTTTAAAATCCATTATAAAATCATCATGAGCTGTGAAATTTTCATTTTTTTCTGGTAAAATACTGGGAACTACTTTTGAACCTAGATGGTAAAGATTCATTGCAAGAGTATCTAAATCAAATTCACCCGCCATTCTAAATTCAGCAAATTTTGAATACAATTCAAGATTATGCCTGAACGCATTACTTTGAGAATCAAAAAGAATAGAATCGAAATAATAATCATTTCCATCTTCATAATATCCAATATTACGAACCTCAACCATTCCAGAAAAGTCATCAAAACTACTTCCAAACCCCGAAGCAAAAAGGTTGAAACACAAAGATGAAGATTCTCTTGTGTCAATTAGGTTTAAATCATTAAGATGAGCCTTTTGAACGTCCATGTTAAAATCAAACTGAACAGGATATTGCGACAAGTCAAATTCTCCAACAAAAAATAGATCTATATTGTCATCTAAAATTGTAAGCTCTCCATCAAAAGAATTGTCACTAAGATCCCCTTTAACAGTTATGTTATCATAACCGTAATCCATAACATTAAAATCAGTAAATGCGCCATTTAAAGAAACCTCCATTTCTTTTATGCTAAGCCCCCTTCCGATTACTTCAAAATCTGAGCTAAACATTCCAAGACTTTCATTGTCTAGAACATAACCTGCATTAAAATTTGACGTTTCTAGCTTACCAGAATATTGAAATTGTTTTCTGCTATCAATAGAACACTTAAAATCCCCTACTATATTTCCATGTTCGCTTGAAAGATCAAAATTGGTGATAAAGTCATTGTAAAATCCATCTAAAGTGCCACTTAATTTGACCACTCCTAATCGTTCTATTTCTTTTGGAAGGGATAGCTTTTTACCCAAACCAAATTTATTTAAATTAATGGTTTCTAAATCTTTTTTAGAGGTTTGACAGTTTTTTATATCCAAAAGAATTAAACAATTGTCTAAATCTGTTAATCCTTTAAAATCTACATCACCAACAAAATAAGAAACAGGAGAAACCGAAAGATGTAAATTCTGAACATTTAAATTATTAATAGAACCCTGAATTTCGCCTGAAAGTGCTATATTCCTATCAATAGACTTTAACGATGGAACAAAATAACTCAAGTCTTTAAAATCCAAATTAGAGGGTTGAATAGCTCCCTCTATATATACTGCATTTACAAAATCTTTTAAATCTTCTACATCTCTATAATTTAAAGCGATCCCTTTTGATTGAATTGATGTAGTGGGAGTCTTTAAAGAAAACTTCTCCAATTTGATTTTCTTAGGGTTGTAAACAAAATGACCTGATAGCTCATCTATAGTTAATCCAGATGACTCACTAAAGGAAATACCATCTAAATCTACAGAAGTGATCCCATTTCTGTTTCTAAGTTCCAAAACATCACCACTGAAATTTTTAAATTCAAGATGATCATAATCTAAACCATATTCTGTCTCAGGTGTATTCCAATTAAAATAAGACAAATGAGCTCCTTTCAACCCTATTCTATCAATTTTAACCGTAAACACATCTGATGAAGATGGAGATTGATTAAAATAATCCAAAATAAATTGCAAGTTGGTAGCTTCGGAATCTTTATAGTGTTGAATTTTAACCCTAGCGTTTTCAGAAATTATATAATCCAAAACGGCAAATTTATTTTCAAGACTAATGTCTTTCAGATTAGCCTTTAGCAAAGGTGAATAAACAAGAGTATCTCCAGCTAAATCAGCAATAAATAAATCATGCAGTTCTAAATATTGAAAACCATTTAATTTAACACGATCAACAAAAAAGTCAGTACCTAATTCAAATGAATAAAATGCCGTTACTTTTCCAGCAAAAAATGTTTGAAAACTATGAGACCTAAAAAGAAATAAAAGGATAATAAAGCAAATAAAAGATACTTCACCAGCTCTCCATAAAAACTTAAGGGAGTAGTAAAGGATTTTTTTGATAATTTCACTTATTATTTTCATATGAAAAGCTTGGGCAAAGATAACATCATTCTTGGGATTGAGTCTAGTTGTGACGATACTTCTGCAGCTGTTTTAATAAACGGTAGAATTTATTCTAATGTTGTTGCCAACCAAGAAGTTCATACTGCATATGGAGGAGTTGTCCCAGAGCTTGCTTCAAGAGCTCACCAACAAAATATTGTTCCTGTTGTTGATAGGGCTCTAAAGCTTGCAAATATCAGTGCAGAAAACTTATCTGCTATAGCCTTTACTAAAGGACCAGGCCTTCTTGGATCGCTAATGGTAGGTACTTCATTTGCTAAAGCTCTTGGGCTTGGATTAAATATCCCTATTATTGATGTTCATCATATGAAAGCTCATGTCCAAGCGCACTTTATACAACAAAAGGACAAGGATCAACCAGTACCAAAATTTCCATTTTTATGCTTAACAGTTTCTGGTGGACACACTCAACTAGTTTTAGTGGAGGATTACCTAAACATGCATGTTATAGGCGAAACAATTGATGACGCTGCTGGAGAAGCATTTGATAAAGCAGCTAAACAACTGGGAATTGAATATCCTGGTGGGCCGTTAATCGATAAATTAGCTAAGGACGGAAATCAAAACTCCTATAAATTCACCTATCCTAAAGTCGATGGTTTAGATTATAGTTTTAGTGGATTGAAAACCCAATTTTTATATTTCCTACAAGAAAAAACTAAAGATGATGCTAATTTCATTCAAAACAACCTAAGCGACATATGTGCCTCTTATCAACACCATATTGTAAGTTACTTGCTTATGAAGTTAAAAAAAGCCATTCAAAAAACAGGATGTAAAGATATTGCTATTGCTGGTGGTGTTTCTGCAAATTCAAAACTTCGAAAGGAGCTTGTTCAGCTGGGAAAAGACATGGGTTGTGAAGTTTTTATTCCACCTTTTGAGTTCTGTACAGATAATGCAGCTATGATTGCCATGAGCGGTTATTTTATGTACCAACAAAACCTTTTTGCTAAACAAAACGTTACCCCTATGGCAAGAATTAATTTAGCCAAATCATCTTGAAAGTAACCCTTAAAATAGAAGGAATAACTTGTAATGGGTGTGTCAAAACAATTGAAAATCATCTTCAAAAAAAAGAATGTAAACAAATTAACGTAAGCAGTGTTCTTGGAGAAGCTTCTTTCACCATAAATGAACACGATAAAGCAAAAGAAATTGCAAAGTCTCTTTCTAAAATTGGGTATCCTGCTGTAGAAAAACACAACATTAACACTACAACAAAAAAGTCATGGGATGCCCTTACCATAAAACTCCTCACAAGTACTTTTTTTACTATTCCCTTGCTATTGCATATGGTAGTAAGTGAAAATTCATTGTTAAACAATCCATTTGTCCAGCTTGGATTATGTATTCCTGTATTTACAATAGGAGTTCTACATTTTGGTAAAAGCGCATGGGGCTCTATTAAAGAAAAGTATGCCAATATGGACGTATTAATTTTTATTGGTAGCAGCTCAGCATTTATTTACAGCCTTTATGGCTCAATTCTTATAGATACTACCGATTTTCACCATTACTTATTTTTTGAAACTTCTGCTAGTATAATTACACTAGTATTACTTGGTAATTTCCTAGAAAAAAGAGCTGTAAAAAACACTACTTCATCGTTAAAAGATTTACAAAATCTTCAAGTTAAAAGCGCTACGCTAATTGCAAAAGACGGAAATACCATTAGCATCAATTCAGCCGATATTAAAAAAGAGGATTGTCTATTAATTAAACAAGGAGAAAGTATTCCAACTGATGGAATTGTACTTAATGGCAGTGGAAATGTTAACGAATCCTTACTTACTGGAGAATCTGAGCCAATCTTAAAAGATAATTCTTGTAGGGTAATTGCAGGAAGTATTTTAATTGATGGAACCTTAGAAATAAAAGCTCTAAGTAATACAGAAAATAACACCATTAGTCAAATCGAAAAATTAGTTGTTCAGGCCCAAGAAAATCAACCCTCAATACAAAAAATTGGTGATAAAGTAAGCAGTGTATTTATTCCTATTGTACTGTGCATTTCTGCATTTACCTTTATTGCTAGCTGGCAGTTTGCCTCATTAGGTATTCAACAATCCATGTTATCTGCAATAGCAGTTCTAGTAATCAGCTGCCCATGTGCAATGGGACTTGCTACACCAACAGCCGTTATGGTTGGAATTGGAAAACTTGCTAAAAATGGTGCCTTGATTAAAAGCGGAGATTCTCTTGAAAAAATAGCCACTGCCGATACATTTATTTTTGACAAAACAGGGACCTTAACTAATGGTAATTTTAAAATCACCAAAATAGTTACTCACCAAGATTTATCTTCCCAACAGTGCAATTCAATTCTTAAAAGTCTTGAAACACATTCTAACCACCCTATTGCTAAATCAATTGTTAATCAACTAGCTGGATCTAAAAAAATACAGTTACAATCAATTAAAGAGTCTAAAGGAATTTCTATTTCTGGAAAAGACAATGAAAATTCAATTTGGACATTAGGCTCAGATAGAATTCTAAATCAATCTGTTGAAAGTAATGCCAACTTATTTTTAACCAAAAACCATTCGCTTGCTGCAGAAATATGGATAGAAGATGAAATTAAAGAAGATGCAGCTACACTTATCAACTACCTAAAAGCAACTAATAAAAGAATAATTCTTCTTTCAGGGGATAAAAAAGAAAAATGTAGCGCTGTTGCTGAAGCCCTAGGAATTGATGAATACCACTATCGAATGCTTCCTGATGAAAAATTAGCACTAGTTAGAAAGCTTACTTCCAATCAAACTACTGTTATGTTGGGAGACGGCATAAACGATGCACCTGCCCTTTGTTCTGCTCAAGTTGGAGTTTCATTTGGAGAGGCTACTGATATTGCCCAAAATTCAGCCGAAGTTATTGTTCTAGGAAAAGATAATTTAAATAAAGTTATTCAAGTAATTCAAGCAAGTAAGGAAACCTACAAAACGATAAAACAAAATCTTTTCTGGGCTCTAGCCTATAATGTTATTGCAATTCCTGTAGCTGCTATTGGTTTACTTTCTCCAATTATTGCCGCTGGCTCAATGGCTTTTTCAGATTTAGTAGTTATTGGCAATTCCTTAAGGATAAAATACAAAACAGCTAAGTAGAAGCATTGGATTTAGTAGACTTTTGCTTGAATCCAGCTACCACAATCAACAAAATAACCAAACCTATTGTGAACCATGCCCACATTGGGAAAATTGGTGTTTCTCCTATCTCTAGAATTAGTATATATAAACCTTTAAATAAATT
>PAZE01000045.1 GCA_002716065.1 Crocinitomicaceae bacterium
TAATAATCAACTCATTTCTTTAGATGTAAGTGACAATGCTGCTTTAGAATTTTTGAATTGCTTTGATAATCAACTCAATTGTTTTAATGTTAAAAATGGCAACAACACAAATATTACAACCTTTCAGGCCAAAAATAATTCAAATTTAACTTGCATTGAAGTAGATGACCCTGCTTGGTCAACTGCTAATTGGACACCAAACATAGACCCTCAAACATCATTTAGTACCAACTGTAATTATCCATCTAATTGTTTTTCTACAACATCTATTTTAGAACAAACCAATTCTATTTCACTCTATCCCAACCCCACAAACAACCTCATCACATTAGATATAGAAGGGTATAATGGCTTAGTTAATGTTGAGGTGTATGACTTAACTGGAAAGCTCTTACAAACCACTAAAAACACTACTATTTCAATGGGTGAATATGCTAAAGGAATATATGTGTTTAAAGTAGCTTATGGTGATGGGGGTGAAAAGCTGAAAGTGGTTAAAGAGTAATCCCCCAACTCTCAGAATTTAGTATATTAGAGATATGAAAAAGTATTTATTTCTTTTAATGCTTAATCCAATAGTTATTTTTTCACAGTCAACATATTGTGAAGGTTTTGCATTAGGGTTTAAAAAAGGATTTTGTCATAACAATGTAGGATGTATAGCTCCACCAGCTCCTTGTGGAGTTCAAAGTATTGGTGGTGATGGGAGTTATAATCACGGATATAATGACGGATTTGCTAAAGGGCAAATAGAAAGTAAAAACACACAAAACAGTAATTTCAACTCTAATTTGCCTGGGTTTAATATTCAAAAAGAAAATGTAAATACTGACCTTAAATTTGAGCCATACATTAAACCTCAAACTAACAATGAAATAAAAGAAATGCTCCAAAAAGATTTAAATAACATTAATCAGAGTAGTTATCAGTTTAAAAGAACATCAGATGAATATTTTGAAAATAAAAGAACTGAAGAAAGAGCTAGAGTTTTAAAAGAATTAAAGGAAGCAAAAGAGCTTTATGATTTAAATATTTTATCTAAAACTGAATATGATTCTCTTATAAAACCTTTGAAAAGAAAACTATTCGAAAAACATGAAGAAGTAATCTATTGGAAATCCCTTAGGTATGCTTATGAAAATACTGACAGCCCAAAACACAAAGCCAGATATTTAAAAAAATTAAACATTCTCCATGCTAAATATGGACTCCCTTTAATCGTTGATGAAAGTAAATCTGAAAACGATGATTTTAACAAAAAAATTAATACTGATATAATTATTTCTAATGAAAAATATTTATCAGATGATGATATAATCGGTTATAAAACAGGTCCGTTTGGAAAGTTTAAAACAGGTAATAAAGTAATATTTAATTTGGGTGGAAAACTTTACAAAGCAACAGTATATGAAAAATCTTCTTTCACAGAAGTTAAGGTCTATAAGATATTTGAAAAAAATAATGGTAAATGGGAAGAGAGTCCAAAACCTGAAGTTGGAACAATTGCTAAATCTATTCCCACTAGATATATTTCATATTTAAAAGTTACCCCCTAACCCTTCATTCTAATCCCCCAAATCTCAGAGTTTAGTATATTAGAGAAAACTTAGAATTATGAGTGGATATATTATTCTTTATTATTTATGTACCCTTTTATTAAATTCTGCATTTCATAATAAAAGTTTTTTATGAGAAGTTTAATATTATCAATATTCATTTTAGGTTTTGGTTGCCAAAATTCAATCTCAGCAAACTTAGAGCCAAATACCAATAAATCTGAAAAGTATGTAATTATTCCAGATGAAAACTTTGAGAGAGCTCTCAAAAAATTAGGTTATGATAAAAATATAAATGGAAAAGTTCTAAGAAAAAATGTTTGTGGTATTAGAAAACTTAATCTAATTGTTTTTCGGAGGATAAAAGATTTAACAGGGATTGAAGCATTTACTTCATTAACTGATTTAGATTGTAGAGGTAATATACTAACCAATTTAGATTTAAGTAACAATACTGCTTTAAAAAGCTTGAAATGTGATGGGAATGAACTTACAAGTTTAAATGTAAGAGGTTATAATGCCTTAACTTATTTGAGCTGTAATGATAATCGACTCACAAGTTTAGATATAGGAGGTTGTACTGCCCTAACTATCTTGTCTTGCTGGAGGAACAATCTCACAAGTTTAGATGTAAGAAGTTGTACTTCCTTAACTGATTTAGATTGTAGAGGTAATAGACTAACCAATTTAGATTTAAGTAACAATTCGGCTTTGGAAAATTTGCATTGTTCTGAAAATCAACTAACCAGTTTAGATGTAAGTAAAAATATTGCTTTAAAAAGCTTGAAATGTAATAGGGGAGGTTATTATGGCGATAAGAATCTTTTAAGTTTAGATATAAGAGGTTGTACTTCCTTAACTGATTTAGATTGTAGTTCTAACGATCTCACAACTTTAGATGTAAGAGGTTGTACTGCCTTAACTGATTTAGATTGTAGTTCTAACGATCTCACAACTTTAGATGTAAGAGGTTGTACCGCCTTAACTGATTTGGATTGTGGTTGGAATGAACTTAAAAGTTTAGATTTAAGTAAAAACACTGCTTTGAGAATTTTAAGTATTGAAGGGGAGGGTCCTTATTATGAGCCTGTAAGTTTAGATTTAAGTAACAATATTGTTTTAACCAAATTGAGTTGTAGTTGTAATCAACTCAAAAAGTTAGATTTTGGTAACAATATTGATTTAGAAAAAAAAGCCGAGCTTCTTGGAGGCCAGAAAATGATGTATGAATATCTTAAAACCAATATAAAATATCCTGAAGAGGCTGAAAAAAATGGCATAAAAGGAAAAGTACTTGTTGCATTTACAGTGTATGAAAATGGTGAGATAAGAGATGTGAAAGTAGTTAAAGGTTCCCATTATTTGTTAGATAATGAGGCACTTAGAGTTGTAAGAGCTATGCCTAATTGGTGTCGACCAATTCAAAAAGGAAAAGTTGTTAACAAAGAGTATACTATTCCAATAAAATTTTGATTTAATTAATATACAATCAGTTAAGTGTTATTTTAAGTACTTCCACCGGGACTCGAACCCAGATCTACTGCTTAGGAGGCGGTTATTCTATCCTGTTGAACTATGGAAGCATGTGTTTAGCGAATGGTATTTCCCGCTTCAAAATCTTCTTTGGTGGGAGAAACAAAGCACAATTCACCTTCTAGGGTTTCTGCCATAAGAATCATACCTTGAGATTCTACTCCTCTAATTTTTCTTGGGGCAAGATTTAGTAAAACACTCACCTTTTGTCCAACAACATCTTCTGGGCTGTAGTGCTCTGCAATTCCAGAAACTACAGTTCTAGTATCTATTCCAGTATCTACGGTTAGCTTTAGCAGTTTATCTGCTTTTTCTACTTTTTCGGCAGCTGTAATGGTAGCTACTCTAATGTCTAGCTTGGTAAAATCATCAAAAGTTATTTCGTCTTTCATAGGCGGAAATTTAGATTGTTTTTCGGTCGTCTTTTTGAGCTTTTCTAGCTGCACTTTTATTTGCTGATCTTCAATTTTAGCAAATAGAATTTCTGGTTTGTTAATGGTATGTCCACTTGATATAAGCGCACTGTTTCCAGCAGCAACCCATTTAGGAAGTTCAACTCCTAGCATAGACGCCAATTTAGTAGAAACATGAGGCATAAAAGGCTCAAATACAATCGCTAAGTTAGCGGTAATTTGAAGGGAAATATTAAGTATGGTCTTTACACGCTCAGGATTGGTTTTTATTTGTTTCCAAGGCTCAGTATCAGCCAAGTATTTATTGCCTGCTCTAGCCAGCTTCATGGCTTCAGCTTGGGCATCTCTAAAGCGAAAGCTCCGAATGGCTTTTTCTATTGCTAGTGGCGTCTGCTTAAGTAGATCTAGCACTGCCTTGTCTGCTTCTTCTAAAGCATTTAATTCAGGTACTAGACCCTCAAAATACTTATGGGTAAGCACCAGTGTTCTATTAACAAAATTACCAAATATAGCCCCAAGCTCATTGTTGTTTCTAGCCTGAAAATCTTTCCAAGAAAAATCGCTGTCTTTATTTTCTGGAGCAATAGAGCAAAGTACGTATCTAAGCACATCTTCCTTTCCAGGGAAATCGGTTAAATAATCTTCTCCCCAAACGGCCCAGTTTCTAGAAGTACTGAGCTTTTGCCCCTCTAAATTTAGAAACTCATTTGCAGGGACATTTTTAGGCAAAACATAGTCTTCAAGCTCAGCAAGAATAGCTGGAAAAATAATCGTATGAAAAACAATGTTGTCCTTAGCTAAAAAATGCACTAGCTCTGTATTTTTATCTTTCCAATAGAGTTCCCAGTCTTTATTGTTTTGAGCAGCCCATTTTTTAGTAGCCGATATATATCCTATTGGCGCGTCAAACCATACGTACAACACTTTACCATCGGCCCCTTCGACAGGAACACTTACTCCCCAATCTAAATCTCTAGTTATAGCCCTTGGCTTTAGTCCCGCATCTATCCAGCTCATGCACTGGCCTACCACCTGGTTTTTCCAGTCTTTAGGATCGTGAAGCTGCTTGCCTTTATATTGCCCATCTTTCATCCACTTTTTTAGCCACCCTTCGTGCCTTTCTAGTGGTAAATACCAATGAGAAGTTGTTTTTAGCTCAGGAACTTTTCCGCTTAGCGTTGATTTGGGATTAATAAGCTCAGTAGGGCTGAGTACAGCGCCACATTTTTCACACTGATCGCCATAGGCATTGTCGTAATTACATTTTGGGCACCCACCAGTAATATACCTGTCGGCTAAAAACTGATTAAATTCCTTATCGTAGTACTGCTCAGACTCTTCTTTTACAAAGCTTCCTTTTTTTTCTAAAGTAGAAAAAAGCTCTTTTGCAGTTTCGTGGTGGTGATCGGCTGAGGTTCTATCGTAAATGTCAAAGCTTACCCCCAGCTGATTAAAAACTTTTTTATTGGAATTGTGGTAAGTGTCTACAATATCTTTGGGTGTTTTGCCTTCTTTTTTAGCGCGCAAAGTAATGGCTGCTCCATGCTCATCAGAACCACAAATAAAGACTACATCCTCACCAGCAGAACGCAAAAAACGAGCATATATATCTGCAGATATGTAGACCCCAGCAAGGTGACCCAAGTGCAAAGGACCATTGGCATATGGAAGTGCAGCAGTTATGGTATGTCGTTTAGTAGAGCTCATCTATTTTCTTTAATTGCGTGCAAAGATAACTTTAATAATGTTTAATTTTAAACCCATGTCTAAAACCTTTACATCTACTGTTCCACCTTCTTTAAAAAAAGGAGATCAGGTAGCTATTGTAGCAACGGCAAGATACGCAGATTTAAAAATTTTAGAGTTTGCAGAGCAGCTTTTAGAAAGCTGGGGCCTAAAGCTTAATAGAGGTAAAAATTTACTCAAGAAGCACTATAATTTTGCGGGTAATGATGCTGAGCGTTTAGAAGATTTACAGCGGGCAATGGACCACCCAGAGCTTAAGGCAATTTTTTGCTTTAGAGGAGGGTACGGTAGCACTCGAATTTTAGAAAAAATAGAAGCTAAAAAGTTCATGAATTCTCCTAAGTGGGTGATTGGTTTTTCGGATGTAACCGCTCTTCATAATTATATTGGCACTATATGCAACACAGCATCTGTACATGCAACAATGCCTATTAATTATAAAGACAATTCCGATAACGCCTTACGTAGTCTTAAGCAGCTTTTGTTTGAAAAAACAATGAACTATTGTATTGATTCTTGTGCAGAAAATATTTTAGGACAGGCCTCTGGGCCTATTGTTGGTGGTAACCTAGCTATTCTGCAAAGCTTATCTGGAACAAAATACGATATTAACACAAAAGGTAAAATACTGTTTATTGAAGATGTAGATGAGTACCTGTATAACATAGATAGGATGCTATGGACCTTACAGCATGCAGGTAAACTTGCCAATCTTGCTGGATTAATAGTTGGAGGGTTTACTCAGCTCAAAGACAACGATGATCCATTTGGTATGACGGTTCAACAAATCATACTAGAAAAAGTTAAAGCATACCATTACCCGGTTTGTTTTAATTTTCCTTCAGGACATTTTAACGACAATTGTGCCCT
The DNA here is from genome assembly GCA_002716065.1 of Crocinitomicaceae bacterium. GTDB lineage: Bacteria > Bacteroidota > Bacteroidia > Flavobacteriales_D > Parvicellaceae. The sequence goes on from PAZE01000045.1 coordinate 6,119, forward strand.
TGGTTTAAATCTTCCAGTAAAACTGATTGTTGGAAGTGAAAAAGTGGAGCTAAGCAATTAATTTTCAAACTTAGAATAATCTTCAGGTATTTCAAATAAAGAGTTATCCAAGGTTTTGTTTTCAATAGAAATGGTAGTTTGTTTGGCAATTGGTTTCCCAGTAGAAATAACGTATTCAGTGCTTCTTATTGGCCAGCAATCTTCCATACCTTTTATCTTTCTAAAATAAAGAGATTGTTTTTCTTTTTTATTGAGAACTTCAAGCAGCGGATAAAAAAAAGAAAAATTGTCCTGAGTTACCCAGTATACAATTTTTCTATCTTTTTGCTTATTGATGGCAACAACCTCAAAACAGTCGTAATCTAAAATGGTTTTTTTCTTTTGTGTTTTAACAACTTCAACATCAAAATTAACAGGGCTCCTTCTTTTTTTAGCTTCTAAATAAAGCTTTCGCTCAGGACTTACCACAAGGAGATCTTTTTCTTTGGTATTAATTAGTTGAATACCAACTACCTTCCCTTGTTCATTAAGCTCTTCAATTCTAACATTTTCTCCTTTAACAAAATAGTTGTAGCTCATTTGAGTAGAACCCTTGGTTTGTTTAAAGTGTATTTTGCCATTAAAAGCTGGACTGTTCTGAGCAAAGAAAAAACCAATTATCAAAAAAGAAAAAATAAATGTTAAACTAGAGGCTTTCATTACTTGTGTAAGTTACATTAACGGCTACTAAATTATATATTTATACAATACAACTACCTTAGCAGCAAAAGTTATACCATAGCTTATAGAAAAAAGAAAAAATATTGGCCAAAAAGGAGAAGATTTTGCAATAGATTATTTGCAGAAAAACGGATATACTATTGTTGAGAGAAATTGGAGGTTCAAAAAATATGAGATAGATATTATAACCCATAAAGACCATCAAATATGCTTTATTGAGGTGAAAACTAGAGCTGTAAACACATTAGTTCAGGCAAAAAACGCCCTTTCAACCTTACAGGAAAAAAGGATTTTAACAGCTGCTAACAGCTATCTTCAACTGCAGGAAATTGATTTAGATCCAAGGTTTGATCTTATCGCTATTACCACCCATCAAAATAGCTTAACTTTAGAGCACATTAAAAACGCGTTTTCCCCGACCATTGATTAGACTAAATAAATACATAGCAGACACAGGTATTTGTACAAGAAGAGAGGCAGATAAGCTAATTGCTAATGGCGATATTGAGGTTAATGGTCAAAAAGTGAAAAAGTTGGGCGCCTTAGTTAAATCAGATGCTAAAGTTGCTTACAAAGGCAAAATCATACTTCGCAAACAAAGTATGTATATTCTATTTAATAAACCCTCAGAGCAACAGCCAGCAGTACATTATCTTAAAAAGATAGAAGAACAGTTTTCTCAAACTCTTCAGCCCATTAGTTGCTTTTCGGATTTAGTTAGTGGACTAATTTTATTTACCAATGATCGGCAGTTAAGTCAAAAATTATCTAATAAAAAGCTGCAGATCCAAAACAAGTATAAACTAGAGCTTAGCAAGGAAATTACAAATGAGCAGCTTTCCAAGCTAACTGTTTTTTTTTACAGTGTAAAAGTTGTTCAAAACACCAGTTCAACTATTTTTATTTGCACCAGGGGATTAGTTCAAGAAAACGAACTTTTTAAGCAATTTGAAGAGCTTTCTATTGAAGTTTTGTCAATAGATAGAATAGAATATGGACCTTTAAAAAAAGGAGCTCTTTCAAGAGGAAACGCCAGAGAATTACAACTTAGAGAAGTTGGATTTTTAAAAATGCTTAAAGGGTAGCAATAATTTTTTTTGCCGTTTGTTGTTCAGCTTCTCTTTTAGAAAGCCCCTCTGCTGAACCTTTGAGCTCTCCGTTGATGTACCCACCCATAATAAAGTACTTGTTTTTCCCTTTTGTAGTTTCTTCTAAAAGCTTAAAAGTAAGTTCTTTTTTGGTCTTTTGGCAGTACACAATCAATCTGCTTTTATAGTCTGTATTTTGTTTTTCTAAGCTTGAAAGGTCACTTTTTTTAAGCAGCAGCTCATTGATAAAAATAGCTTTTGTTTTGTTGTAGCCAAGGTCTAAATAGATTGCCCCAAAGAGTGCCTCAACAACATTTCCCAGTAGTGATTTGTACACCACGTTTTTTCGTTGGTAGCTAATGTGTGGTTCTAAATTAAGACATTCTCCATAGTAGTTTAGATTTTCTCTGCTTACAATTTTAGCTCTCATCTGCGAGAGGAATCCTTCAGATTTTTCTGGATATTTAGTAAATAGAAATTCTCCCACAATACTGCTTAGTACAGCATCTCCTAGAAATTCAAGACGTTCATTGTTACTGCTTTTTTTAGCGGCAATAGATTTGTGTGTAAAAGCATCTAGATACAATAATTCGTCTTTTGGAGAAAAAGACAACTCTTGCTTAAAAAGTAGAATTAGTTCAGGGGAAAGTTTAGAATAACGTTTTTTAAAAAAACGATTAAGCATTGTATTTTTTTACAATAACAGAGGTGTTGTGTCCACCAAAACCAAAGGTGTTGCTAAGTGCAGCACGAACTTCTCTTTTTTGAGCTTTGTTTAAGGTGTAATTTAAAGAGTAATCGATGTTTTCATCTTTATGCTCAAAGTTAATAGTTGGAGGAATAATATCTTCCTGAACAGCTTTAACACAAGCAATAGCTTCAATGGCACCAGCAGCGCCAAGCAAGTGACCTGTCATGGATTTTGTGCTGCTAATGTTAAGCTTTTGAGCGTGATCTTTAAAGACTTCTTTGATGGCTAGTGTTTCAGCAATATCACCAAGTGGAGTAGATGTTCCATGAACATTTACATAGTCAATGTCTTCAGGATTCATTCCGGCATCATCTAGACACATTCTCATAACATTAATTGCCCCTAATCCTTCTGGATGTGGAGCAGTCATATGATGGGCATCAGCAGTTAATCCACCACCGACAACCTCAGCATAAATTTTAGCCCCTCTTGCTTTGGCATGTTCAAGCTCTTCTAAAATTAAGCAACCAGAACCCTCGCCCAAAACAAAACCGTCTCTAGTTGAATCAAAAGGCCTAGAGGCTGTTTTTGGAGAGTCATTTCTTGTAGATAGCGCCTTAAGAGCATTAAAACCACCTATACCAGCAATGTTTACTGCAGCTTCAGATCCACCAGTTACAATGATGTCGCTTTTACCAAGCTGAATAAGCATAAGAGCATCAATCATAGCATTAGTAGAAGATGCACAAGCAGAAACAGTTACGTAATTGGGACCTCTTAATCCATATTTCATGGAAATATGCCCTGCAGCAATATCAACAATCATTTTAGGAATGAAAAATGGGTTAAAACGAGGTGTCCCATTTCCATCTTTAAAATTGAAACATTCTTCTTGGAACGTTTTTAATCCTCCAATCCCAGATCCCCAAATTACTCCAGCTCTATCAAGATTAATTTTTTCTAAATCTAGTTTAGAATCTTCCATAGCCTCTGAAGCAGTGGCCATAGCAAAAATAGAAAAGAGGTCTAGCTTCCTAGCCTCTTTTCTATCCATAATTTCTAAAGGATCAAAACCTTTAACCTCACAAGCAAATTGTGTTTTAAAAGCACTAGCATCAAAACGGGTAATATTATCTGCACCACTAACCCCTTTTACAAGGTTATCCCAATAATCAGAAACCGTGTTTCCAATAGGGGTTAAAGCACCAAGACCAGTAACAACTACTCGTTTTTTTTCCATTAGTACAACTTATGAGTTAAGTAATAGTATTATTTAGCGTTTTCCTCAATGTAAGAGATTGCCATTCCAACAGTTTGGATATTTTCTGCTTGCTCATCTGGAATAGCGATATTGAATTCTTTTTCGAACTCCATAATTAATTCAACAGTATCAAGAGAATCAGCTCCTAAATCGTTTGTAAAGCTAGCTTCTGCAGTAACTTCAGATTCTTCAACTCCTAACTTATCAACTATAATAGCGACAACTTTTGTTTTAATGTCAGACATATTCTTTGTTTTTTTGATTTCTTGTGCAAATAAAAAACTTTTCATTTACTCAACAAAATACTTTGTATTAAACTTATGAATAATATTTTATTTAAAAAATTCAAAAAACAAGAATTTTAAGCGAGATAGAGCGCTATTTTTTACCTGTATTTATACTTGTTAGTAAGAAGCTTTTTTTTGGTAAAAGCGTATTTTTGTAAAAAAATGTAGAATGAGAATAGCACTTTTTGCTTCAGGAACAGGTAGTAATGTTAAAAATATAATTGAATATTTCAGCGACAAACCTAAAGTCTCTATTGTTTCGGTGTACTCAAATAAGCAAAACGCTGGCGCCTTAACTCATGCTACAAATGCAGGCATTTTAACAAGGGTTTTTTCGGGAGCTCAATTAAAAGAAATAGCTCCTATATATCAGCTTATTGAACAAGATAGGGTCGATTTAATTGTTTTGGCAGGTTTTTTACTAAAAATCCCTGAAGAATTTATTGTTAAATTTAAGGGGAAGATTATTAACCTACATCCCTCATTATTGCCTAAATATGGTGGAAAGGGTATGTATGGGAACAATGTTCATAAAGCTGTTTTGGCAGCTGGAGAGAAAAAAACAGGGATTACCATTCATTATGTTAATGAGCACTACGATAAGGGAGCCATTATTAAACAATTTGAAACAGCACTTTCAACTGAAGATACTTTAGAAAGTGTGGGATTAAAAATTAAAGAGTTGGAGAAGAAATATTTCCCCTCCACCATTGAAGAACTAACAACAACCACACAGCTATGATAGGAGCAGTATTATGGGAAAATGGGTTTAACTTTAAGGAGATAGGGGCTGCTACTATGGTCCTTTTTGCCGTTATCGATATATTCGGAAGTATTCCTATAATTATTGCACTAAAAGAGAAAACAGGTCAAATCTTTCCCTTAAGAACAGCTTCAGTTGCCTTATTTATTTTAGTAGGGTTTCTTTTTTTAGGGGAGAGTATTTTAGGCTTAATAGGTGTTGGTATTAATGAGTTTGCAGTAGCGGGTTCATTTGTGCTTTTTTTTATGGCACTTGAAATGATTTTAGGAGTAGATATTTTTAGAGATTCCGGAAAATCTTCAAAAAAAGTAGCTTCTGTAGTTCCGCTGGCATTTCCTATGATTGCCGGTGCCGGAACCATGACTTCACTGATTTCTTTGAGAGCAGAGTTTGAATTAATTAACATACTAATAGCAATTGTTTTAAATTTATTGGTAGTATGGATTGTCCTTCGCCTTACCTCAACTTTTGAAAAATTATTGGGGGAAGCTGGAATTGCTATTTTGAAAAAAGTATTTGGAATTGTATTACTTGCCATAGCTATTAAGTTGTTTAGTAGTAATATAAAAGAGCTATTTTAACATTCGATTATGCTCAATAAATTTAGAAGAAAAACACACGAAATAATTTTCGAAGCCGACACCTTTTTAGGTAAACTTTTTGATATTATTTTGTTGGTGCTTATTGTATTAAGCGTAGCAGCTGTTATGGTAGAAAGTGTAGAAGCATACAGTCAAAAGTATGCTGCATTTTTAACCGTTTTTGAGTGGATAATCACTGCAATATTTTCCTTAGAATATGTATTAAGAATAATTAGTGTTCAAAAGCCACTCAAATACATTTTTAGCTTTTATGGTCTTATTGATTTGGTTTCTCTTTTGCCAACCTATTTGGGAATATTTATGTTTTCGGATTCCATTTCATCCATTAAAACCGTACGAACCATTCGCCTTCTTAGAGTGTTTAGAATATTAAAGCTTATTCGATATGTAAAAGAAGCCAACACCTTAAAGCAAGCCTTAATTGCTAGCAGGCAACGAATAATTGTCTTTTTACTAGCGGTTTTAGCTGTTGCCACAATTATGGGAACCATTATTTACATTATTGAAGATCCAAAAGATGGATTTACGAGTATACCAAGGAGTATTTATTGGGCAATTGTTACCCTAACTACTGTTGGCTACGGGGATATTGCTCCTCAGACGGTACTAGGTCAGTTCTTTGCATCAATAATTATGATTTTGGGATATGCTATTATAGCTGTTCCTACGGGAATGATTTCAGTTGAACTGGCAAGAGCAGAAAAAATGAATACCCAAAGTTGTCCCGGCTGTTCCAAGGAGGGGCACGATAATAATGCAACGTTCTGCAAATATTGTGGAGCTGAATTAAACTCCCAGCAAGAATGAAAATTACGCTTTACACCGATGGTGCAGCAAAAGGAAATCCCGGTCCTGGAGGATATGGTGTGGTGCTAATGGCAGGAAAACACTATAAAGAAATTAGTGAAGGGTTTGTAAAAACAACCAACAACAGAATGGAGTTGTTAGCGGTTATTGTTGGCTTGGAGGCACTCAAAAATAAAGGGATGAGTGTCAGGGTTTTTTCGGATTCTAAATATGTTGTAGATGCTGTTGAGAAAAAATGGCTTTTAGGGTGGGAAAAAAAAGGGTTTAAAGGAAAAAAGAATCCAGATTTATGGAAAAGATTTTTAGTTGTTTACAGAAAACATCAAGTTAGCTTTACTTGGGTAAAAGGCCATGCGGGTAATTTGTACAATGAAAAGTGTGATCAGCTAGCGGTTTTGGCAGCAGAATCTAATGAGTTAAAAATTGACAAGGGATATGAAAACCTTGATTCTGAAGATAAATTATTTTAACAATGAAAGCAGTAGTCCTAGAATCTTTCGGAGATTCAAATAAAGCCTTTAGTATACAAGAGGTTGCTGAGCCTTCAAATTTAGCACCTGATGAGGTGTTGATTAAAGTTGAGTCTTTTGGATTAAATTTTGCAGATGTTATGGCTAGAATAGGTTTTTACAATGACGCACCGCCTCTTCCGGCAATTTTAGGCTACGATGTAGTTGGAAAAGTACATAAAGCAGGTGCTGAAAAAGGAGAGTTTTTAATGGGCAAAAGAGTTGTGGCAATGACGCGTTTTGGAGGATATGCTCAGTATGTAAAAACCAAAATTAGTGGAGTGGTAGAAATAGGTGAAAATATGCAAGCCTATAAAGCATTAGCATTAGCCACACAATATTGTACTGCCTACTACGCTTGCTGCGAGTTGACCAATCTATTTTCATCAGATAAGGTATTGTTACACGCAGCTGCAGGTGGTGTTGGTACGGCTATTACACAACTAGCCAAGCTAAAAGGTTGTACGGTGTATGGCCTTACTAGCTCTTATGATAAAGTAACTTATTTGAAAGACAATGGGGTAGATTTTCCAATAGTTGCTAAAAATGGAGATTATCATCAGCAATTGAAAGAGTTGCTTAATGGTGAAAAAATTGACGTTGTTTTTAATTCTGTTGGCGGTGGCACCTATAAAAAGGATTTTAAATTATTGGACAAAGGGGGTAGATTACTTCTTTATGGAGTTGCGGATCGACTAACAATGAGAAAAGGGTTTTTAGGAACAGTTAAACTGCTTTGGAAGTTTGGGTTATTGACACCTGTTCAGCTATTAATTAGCTCACAATCGATTAGTGGTATAAACATGCTTAGAATAGCAGATTATAAACCAAAAACCCTTAAAAGGTGCTTGGAGAAGGTCGTTGAAATGACGCATTCAAAACAGCTCAACCCAAAGGAAGGGGGAGAGTTTTCTGTAGAGGACATTTCATTAGCGCATCAGCTGTTGGAAAGTAGAAAATCAGTAGGAAAAATTGTAGTTAATTGGTAAATGAAGAAACTACTATTAATACTTCTTATTCTAGCATTGGCAATTCTAATTGCGTCATTAATGATTAGCAAGGCTCAGAATAAAAAGACCCTTCCGGTTTTAAATCCTTGTAACGTAAATCCTATTTTAGTGGATTCTGCTATTCAACGAAAATGCACAGGTCATAAAATTGGAAATTTCAGTTTTGTAAATCAAGATTCTAATATAGTTAACCAATCTTATATTGAAAATAAAATAGCTATAGTGGATTTTTTTTACGTATCCTGTCCTTCAATATGTCCCGTTATGACATCACAGATTAAAAGAGTTCATGATTATAATTTTGGACCTTCAAATGATGATGTGGTTTTACTTTCTCATACTGTTTGGCCAGAAATGGACAGCGTTTCAGTATTAAATGAATATGCAAATCGTTATGGGGCAAAATCTACTAGGTGGAGCTTTCTTACAGGAGAGAAAAAAGAGCTGTATACCATGGCAAGAAAACAGTATTTAGTAGTTCCCGACATTGCTGATCAAAACTTTAACCATGGCGGAGAAGCAGATTTTATTCATACAGAAAATGTTGTGCTTATAGATAGAAAAGCAAGAATAAGAGGATATTATGATGGCACCTCTGCAAAAGAGATATCTCAGCTAATTGAAGACATCAAATTCCTTCTATATGCTAATTAGCTATAAATTTTTTTAGATATTTTGTTGCCAAGTAAAAAGGGATGGTGTCAAGCAGTGCAACAGCGACTTTAAATACATATCCAGAAATAATAAAGTAGAGTAGTGGATGTGTAAGAGACCCATCTTCGTTTAAAGGAAGACCGTTGGCATAGTAATAAGTGATTAAAATCACAGCCGTTGTATCAACCAGCTGACTAATTAAGGTGGATACATTATTTCTTAACCAAAGCATTTTTCCTTTGGTTTTTTCTTTTAAAAAATGAAAAATTTGAACATCAATAAACTGTGCGGCAAGGTAGGCGATCATTGATGCTGCTGTTGCCCCTAAGGTTAGCTTTCTTATGTGATAAAATTCATATCCATGAGGTACTATAGCCTTTCCGTTTTCTATTTCTAATGGTAATTCTCCATTTATAAGTCCCTCAGGAGCATCCATAATTCCACCAAGCCACACAATAAAAATTACCCATAAGTTTAGCAATAGTCCAAGCCAAACAACAAAGTTGGCTTTTTTCTTTCCAAACAATTCACTAATTAAGTCGGTACATAAAAAGGTGATTGGGTAAGGAAGAACGCCAATGGCTAAAACAAATGGTATTTCAACAGAAAAAAATGAAAACGAAAAATCTATGAACCTAGAAGTGCCAAGTATGTTAAGCATGGTAAGAGAGCCAAGAAACAAACTCGTTAGAACCAAAAATACTTTATCGCTTTTAGAAAGAGACATTATCAAACAAGATACTTAAAATCTGTCTTTTTTGCCAATTATACCATTTCCTACAAAAAGCCCTTCACGATATTCTTCAATATGATCTAGTAATCCGAACTCATCGTAAATGTAGTGTCTTCCATTGAAAAGTTTACCCCCTTTAAACTCTCCATCCATTAAGATACTTTTGTCGTCATTGTACGTTTTGCCATAACCATCTTTTATGCTAACAGCAGCAGCATTGAATTCACCTTCAATTTTAGGTGCATTTGAAGCAATAATTTTATTAGGATCTTCATAGGGAGGATTAATTCGGGCAAATTCTTCAGTTTTTTCTGGCACGCCTCCGTTAAAGGCCATTTTCTTTTTCACGTCTCCATTTTCATAGAACCAAGTAGATGCTCCTTGTTCAACACCATTTACTGTATTGAAAACCAATTCTTTTTCTCCATTTTCGTAAAAGAGCTCAACCTTGCCTTCAGTAACTCCAAGATCATTAAAGGTTTTAACCTGTCTTGTTTTTCCATTTTCCCAAAACAGTTGGTAGTCTCCAACTAAAAGACCATTTTTCATGGTCCCTGTTTCTTCGGTATTTCCATTTTCAAAATAGGTAGTGTACGAACCAGTTGAACGTCCTCTATTGTAGAAAATTTCGCTTTTTAGTTTACCATTGGGCCAGTATTTCTTCCATATTCCTTGCTTTCTGCTGTTGTTGTAAATCCCCTCTTCAACCTTAGCCTGATCATCATAGCCTTTTTCTTTTGACATATTTCCAAGAACAATCCAGTAGCCTATTTTTCTACCGTTTTCTGGGTTTTTTTGATTAATGGTATCAGCTTGAGACCAATAAGAATTAGCACCTATAAAAAGTATAAAAACTAATGTGATATGAAGAAATTTTATATTCATGATAATTTTAAACTTACAACATTATAGTATTGAAAATGTAAAACGATACAAACATATTTTATTTACTGACAACTATTGTGCCCTTTTTTCCCAACGTTGTCAAACGTGTATTTTCGGCAAAGTACATGAATATTTAGTTAATGTAATAGCATCAAAAAAAGAACTTTTCAAAAAAGTTATTAATAGGCTTAATTTAGAATTAATACTTTTATAATATGAGATTAGCTGCTGTTCAAACGAATTTATTCTGGGAAGATGCAAAGGCAAATTATAAACATATTCAGCAACAGCTCAAAGCTGTTTCTAATGTAGATTTAATTGTTCTTCCAGAAATGTTTCCATCAGGTTTTTCAATGAATCCTAGTTCCATTTCCGAAAGTGAAAATGGGCCGTCTTTAAAATGGATGCGGACTTTAGCAAAATCAAAAAATGCAGTTGTTGTAGGAAGCGTTGCTGTTTATAGACAAAAGAAGTATTACAATTCTTTATTTTGGGTTTCTCCAAATGGAGAATACAGTTGCTACAATAAAAAGCATTTATTTACAATGGCCGGGGAGCATAAGCATTATTCAAAGGGAGATAACTTGCTGTTGACAACCATATCTTCTTTTAAATGCTGCCCCTTGATTTGCTATGACTTGCGTTTTCCTGTTTGGTCAAGGAATATCAATACAGATTTATCTTTTAAATATGATTTACTTATTTATGTGGCCAATTGGCCATCTGTTAGAGAAGATGCTTGGACTACACTGCTAAAAGCAAGAGCAATTGAAAACCAGTGTTATGTAATAGGTGTAAATAGAGTTGGTAAAGATGGAAATGGGGTAAGTTATTCTGGAGAATCTAGAATATTTGGCCCTAAAGGGGAAAGACTGGACAGTTTTAAAGCCAATAAAGAGCAGGTAGAAATTGTTGAGCTAGACAGATCTGTTTTAGAAAAATTCAGGCTGGAATTTCCAGCAAATTCAGATGCTGACAATTTTGAGATTATTTAATTTTCCAGTTAATTTCTACATCCCAACCCGCTTTTATTTCTATAGGCTGATTGTAATATAAAACCTGTTCTGCTAATTTTTTTTGTAGAAAGTTTCCAGTGGAAAACGCACCATCTTTATCGCTGTCTTTTATTACTCTTATGTTGTAATTTCCTGGTAAGCACATTTGTACGGTGTCTTTTAGTAGCCCGTTGGAACAGTAGAACGCTTTAACAACTTTATTTTTTTTAATTACCTGACAAATGAAATTGGTAGAATCCTCAACCGAAACTGAAAAATATATAGAACCGTAATCGCTTGATTTTTTAGGTTGAATTGAAATAGTTGTGCTGTCGTTAGTAAATCCATAAATGCTGTTAAACGCCCCAGGGAGCGCATCAAAATTGTATGTTCCTGTATTTCCATTAGGCAGAAAAAGGGAAAATAAATTTGCAGAAAATGAGAAATTAATTGGTTGAGCAATACTGTCTTTAAGTAAGGTTATTTTTGATGTGTCAATAGTGGATATAGGATGATTAAAATGCAGTCTTAAGGGTTCTTTTGGTTTTAAATTAGATAGATTTTTTGCTCTAAAAGTGAATGTGCTATCTGTTTTTTCAGGATTTGAGGTGGTAATAGAAAAAGTTTTTGCTGAATCTAAAAAATCAGAAGATATTGTTGCGTTCAAGATTTTAGAAGAAATAGAGTCTATCCAGAATTCTAATGAATCAGATGGATATTCTCTATTAACTACAATTAGTTTTTTTTCTGCTGATGTGACCGAAACAGAAGCTGTTTTTTTATTAAAAAGTAAAAGCACCTTTCCTGGATAGAGGTATTTTTTATCAATAAGCTTTAATTTTTTTTCTGGGGAAAACAACAAAACAGTTGGAGGTTTTACTGTACTGTCTTTCTTGTTTATGGGATAAATATTTTCTTTTAAAAACCCAATTTTTTCGGTTTTATAATCAAAGGAGTTGTTGTCATTTTCATCTTCAAAAGCCACAAGATAAAATGGTTGATTAGTTAGGTTCTTTAAGCTAAAGCTGCCATCTTCTTTAGCTGAAGAAAGATAATTGGGTAATATCTGTTTACTAAAAGTGTCAATCAGATTTTCAAATAAAAATATTTTAGTATTCTCGATTGGTTTTTTAGAAAAAGCATCAAACGCAAAACCATCAAAAAAATTGGAATCTATGTAGTTTCCAGTAGAAACAACATATTTAAAATCTTCTAAAACATTTCCTTCTGTAATGTCTTCAATGGCACTTCCAAAATTAAAAGTGTAGGTAGTTTGAGCTTTAAGCTCTTCATTAATGGTAATTAGTATTGATTTATTAGCCGCTTTTATAGCAACATTTTCAATTGGGGGGTTTACAAAAAAGTTTTTCGAAGTGTTTTTAAGCTTAATGTATTCATCGAATTCAATTCTAATGTTGTTGGATTGAAAATTTGTAGAGAGATTCTTAGGATATGATTTAAAGTTAATAATTTCGGGAGGTATCGTATCCTTGATTCCTCCAGTTAAAGGAGCTTGTTGAGCACAAGACCAAAAAAGAAATACAACAGCTATTTTAAGTACATCCTTCAAATTAACCCTTCAATAATGGCAACAATTTTTTGCAATTCTTTTTCGTCTTCACCATCAAAATCATTGAGTTTGTCACTATCAATGTCTAAAATATAAACCACTTCTCCCAAATCATTTTTAATGGGTAAGACAATTTCAGATTTTGAGGCACTATTGCAAGCAATGTGACCATCAAACTGATTAACATCTTCTACAACAATGCTTTTATTTCTCTCCCATGCAGCTCCACAAACTCCCTTTCCTTTTTTTATTCTTGTACAAGCATGTGGACCTTGAAACATAAAAAGCACTAATTCATCATTTTCTACTTTATATAAACCTACCCAAAACCAATTCATTGAAAACTTTAAACAAGCAATAATATTACCCAGATTTGCAAAAAGATTGGTTTCTCCATCGGTAAGCGCATTTACTTGAGAAATCAGCTCAGGATAGTTGCGCAGTCGTGGTTCTATAATTGAATTATTCATTTGAATTTACTCTTGTATTGTTGGTTGCATTGTATGGTATAAATTTTGAACATCATCGTCTTCTTCTATTTTTTCTAGCAATTTGTTTACCTCTTCTTCTTGTTCAGAAGAAAGTGTTTTGGTCACTTGTGCAATTCTTTCAAAACCAGAAGACAAAATTTCTTTGTTGTTTTCTTCAAGATATTTTTGAATGTCACCAAAGTTTTCAAATGAGGCGTAAATTATTACTCCATCTTCATCTTTGAAGACTTCTTCAGCTCCATAGTCAATTAAGTCTAATTCCAATTCTTCAGGATCTGAACCGTCATCAGCTATTCTAAAATTACAAGTGTGGTCAAACATAAAAACTACAGAACCTGAAGTACCCAGACTACCGTTATGTTTGTTGAAATAACTCCTTATGTTAGCAACTGTACGGTTGTTGTTGTCGGTTGCTGTTTCAACCAAAACAGCAATTCCGTGAGGAGCATACCCTTCAAAAATTACCTCTTTAAAATCACTGGTATCTTTATCTGATGCTCTTTTAATGGCTCGCTCAACATTGTCTTTTGGCATGTTGGCGGCTTTGGCATTTTGAATAACCGCTCTTAACCTAGAGTTGGAGTCGGGATCAGGTCCGCCTTCCTTAACAGCCATAACAATGTCTTTACCTATTCTAGTAAATGTTTTGGCCATTTGACCCCAACGTTTGAACTTACGTGCTTTTCTAAACTCAAATGCTCTTCCCATAGTGCAATAATTTTTTTAAAAGTAAAAAATCTATTTTTCTTTTATATAGATGTCGCAAATAAACTAATTACCTAAATTTTTTTCATATAGTGAAAAAAGTAGAGGGCACTTCATGTATTTATCGTGTGTGGGGTAGTAGTCTAGAAAATCGACTTCTTTAACCAGAGTAAAACCTAAGGAAATGTACCACTTTTTAAGAAACTCTTTTTCAGTATGTATCCAGTTTAATGGAGAAAGAATTTCAAGTTGCATTTTATTATCATTGTTGCTTTTTGCTTCCTTAAAAACATGGTTTACAAGGGTTTTACCAATTCCTTTTTTTCGATGATTAGGATGACATATTAACATGGAAAATGATGAGGTACTTTCATCCACTTGTTTCATTAATACGCACCCAACTATTTCTTGATTTATCTCACCTACAAACAACCTATTATTGGAAATGTGGTGCTTAAATTCTTGTTCATTTAACCTATAATAACCTTCTTTCCAAAACTCTTTTTCTGAAGAGTAATACACGTTGTTTGCTAAAGCTATAATTACTTGTTTATCTGCAGCTGTTGCTAATCGAATGGTCATTTTTGAACTTGTTGAATCTTTCCTGTAGTTGTTTGGAATTTACTGTACAGGGACTTAATTTCATTTTGGATGTTTTGAATGGCTTTAACGTGAGAATCAATTTCCTCTTGGACAGTTTTAACTCTGCTAAACAAAGGATCAGATGAGTACAATTGGTCAATAGAATTTGTTAAAGAATTAAACTCCTTAATAGCTGAAGATAGTTTCTGCTCTTTATCCTTTATAAGTTTAGTTTTTGAAGCAACTAAAACAAGCATTGTTTTAAGCTCTTTTAATTGTTCGGTATGTGTGTTGGAATATTGTTTTTCAAGTTGCTCTAAAATGGTTTTATACTTTAAAAGTGCTTTTAAATTCTCAGTTTCAAGAGTAGCCATATTTTTAGCAAATAAACTAAACTGATTTTTGTAGTCATCAATTTTATACACTTTAATAATAGGAAGTATATTGGTATTTATATATTGCTCAAAATCTTTTGCCATAACAACAAATTCATTGCTTTTGATTTGTACTTGATCACTAAAAGTTTTCATTTTTTCCTTGGTTTCTTTTAGTAGATCCCATTCTTTATCTTTTGAGCTAATTTTACTCATCCCTTTACTGTAAGATTTAAAGTTGCTGTATTCAATTGTAATTTTATTTCTCAGTTGAGAAATATTGGCTAATTGTTTGTCTAATAATTGGAGTTTTTTACTTGCCGAAAGAAAAGGTTCTTCTTTATCTGAAGCATTTAATTGAGAATAGTTTTGCTCAATTTTTTCCAATCCAGTCTTGGTAGAGCTGTAATTCTTTTGTACCTGACTTACAAATTGTGTTAGATTACTATTGATTTCAGACGTGTTGTAATAAACACTGCAAGAAGTCAAAAGAAAAATAATACAGAAAAATAACAAGGTGTATAGTGGTTTAGTGGTCATAAATTGCAGTCTAAAATTAAATCAGACTACAATTTATGAAAAACTACATGTATTCGTTAGTGTAACGCTTAGTAGTTTAATATTTATTGAATGACTACTTTGATAAGTTCTTGTTGATTGTTGTGTTCTAATTTTAACATATATATTCCGCTAGGAAAGCAATTTATATTTATTTCTCGGTTATCTCCTTTGAAAATTAAATTTCCTGAAAGATCATATAGACTTGTATTAATCTTAGAAAGGTTGTCCTCTGTCACTATTGTGATAAATGAAGATGCTGGATTAGGATAAACATAACTTGAGATTATTTTCGAGCTAGCCGTTGGTATAGCGTTCGAACATTCGTTTGAGCAAAATGTACTATAATTAACGATAGAGTCTACTGCAAAACTTTGAGCATTAATTTGTACTAGTGTGTCGATTGGAGGAATCCATAGCATTGAAGAGTAAATAGAATCATCAACTTCAATGCAATACAGATTAGGATTATTGTATGATCTAAAGACACACATATAGTAATTGTTCCCATTTTTTACATTTAAACAATTTAAGTTATTGTTTGAACAAGCTAATTCACATAAATGGTTGTTTGCAGATAAGTCGAGTACAGTAAGATTTGATGAATCGCAGTGTAATCTTTTAAGATTTAAATTTTGGCCTAGCTCCAATGAGGAAAGTGATGTGTTTTGGCAATAAAAATTTTCTAGATCTAAATTGTATGTTAAATCAATTGTGCTAATTGGATTGTTGTTTAACCTAAGATAATCTAATTCAGTATTTGGTGAAACATCTAGTGAGGTTAAATTGTTGTAAGAACAATCCAAAAAAAGCAACTCTGAATTACTAGAAACATCTAAATTGGAAAGCTGATTACTACCACAACCTAGCGAATATAAAAGGATGTTTGTTGTTATATCTAGATTATTTAGTTGGTTGTTTCCACAGTATAAAAGTTCTAGATTATAATTGTTTGAAAGGTCTAAAAAGCCAAGTTGGTTGTTTCCACAATGTAAAAGTTCTAGATTATAATTATTTGAAATATCTAAATTGGAAAGCTGATTGTCATAACAATATAATACTTTCAGCAAGTTATTAGAACTTACATTAATGTTATTAAGTTGATTACCAGAACAGTCTAAATGTCTGAGTTGAGGGTTGTTTGTAATATTTATTCCTGATGATAATGGGTTATAAGAACAATTTAAATAAGTTAACAAATGTATGTTGTTGAGGTCAATAGAGCTTAAGTAGTTGTTAGAACAATTTAAATAAGTTAACAAATGGATGTTGTTGAGATCAATAGAGCTCAAGTCGTTATTGTAACAATTTAAATAGATCAATGAATCATTGTTAGTCACATTAAGGTTAGTTAGATTACAAGACTTACATTCTAAATGAGATAATAGATTGTTGTTGCTAAAATCTAATGATGTTAAATAATTATAACTACAGTCAAGATAATTAAGGGAAACAAAATCCTGTATTCCAGTTAAATCATAAATTGATAAACCTATTATTTCCAATGAATCTAAATAGCAAATGTTTGAAGTAGTTACCTTCCCATCTGCTACAGTGTCTAAATTTGCATGAATTAAGGCTTGCTCAAAATTACTGTCTGGAATTAAGGTGTGTTGAGCTGAAAAATATAAAGGGAAAATTAAAATGGAGAGTAATAGTTTTTTCATAGGGTTAGTTTATTATTCTTGTTAAACCTAAGAAAAACAGTGAGTTGTTTTCGTTAATATTGGTAAAGGGTAGATATTTTTGATTTAAAGGTTATTGAGGAATTAAACCTTTTTTAAAAGCCCCAAAATTTATAGTTGCTCAGATTTAATTGAAATAGCTTAAAATTTAAAAAGCTTCCCAATAGAGAAGCTTTTTTTTGCAGTGACCCCGGCAGGATTCAAACCTGCAACCGCTGGAGCCGAAATCCAGTGCGCTATTCAGTTGCGCCACGAGGCCATAGGCGCAAAATTATAATATATTATTACAATAATATTTTTTTTAGTTAGTTTGTACTACAAGTGAAAAAGGTATTAGAGATATTGTTGTTGTTGCCCATTTGTTTTTCAGCTCAAGATTTTAGTGTTGGAACCTGGAGAGAACATCTTCCTTACAGTGACGTAAAGTATGTTGTCCCAATGGGTGATAAATGCTATGCCTCTACCGATTATTCTCTATATTATTTTGATAATGAAGATAACTCGGTAAATAGATTATCTACAATAAATGAAATGTCAGAATTGGGGGTTTCAATTATTCATCCCAATGAAAACGAAAGTACGGTTGTAGTAGGATATAACTCAGGAAATATTGACCTCATTAAATCCGACAATATCATAAATATTGCTGCAATTGTCAACAGCAATGTTATCGGAGATAAGAAAATCTATGGGATGTGTTCTGAAAATGAGTTTACCTATCTTGCTACTGGTTTTGGCATTGTTGTAGTAGACGTTAAAAGAGAAGAGGTTAAAGACACTTATTTTATTGGATCTGGTGGCAGTCAAATTAAGGTAAATGACATCACAATAGGTGATGAAACTATTTATGCTGCAACAGACTATGGTATTTTTTATGCTGATTTAAATGCTCCTTTTTTAGCTAATCCTTCATCATGGAATTTTTTACCTGTTCCTGTTTCCTCAGCATTAAATTTTCAATTGATAGATTATAGCTCAAACGACAGCTCTAATAGGCTAATCGTAGTTCATAAAGGTGAAGAGTATTCCGATGATTCTGCCTATGTTTTTGAAAATGGCAGCTGGTCCAGTCCAATAGAGTTAACAAATGATGACATCTATTCAATAGAGTCTAAAGGGACTAATTTACTTGTGGCTAAAAACAACAATGTTGTTGAATACGATTGGAATTTTAATCAACAAGAAAGCTTTTATACACTTTCAGGAAATGCCAATTTATCACCAAATTTTGCTGTTTTTAAAAATGGTAATTATTGGGTTGGCGATAGGAAATTAGGCTTATTAAAAATACAGTCCAATTGGAATGCTCAACGCTATCCTATTAGTGGTCCATATTCTAATGAAGGTGTTCACTTAACATGTAATGGTGATGATTTGTGGGTTTGCTCAGGAAGAATTGATGGTTCAAATTGGAACAATACCTACAATTGGAGAGGAGCTTTTCATTTTAATCAGCAGCAATGGAGTGTTGTTAACAGAACAACTCAGCCAGAGCTTGAAGATAGTATTACTGTTGTTTATGATTTTATATGGGCAACTATTGACCCATTAGATAATCAGCACGTTTTTTTATCATCTTTTAGCGGAGGTCTAGTTGAGGTTCAAAACAACCAAATGATAAATAGATATTCGTATTATAATTCTAGTCTTCAAACACGACTAAATGTCAATGGTGACAATGTTCACGTTGCGGCAACTTGTTTTGATAATTCTGGAAATTTATGGGTAACCAATTCATTTGTGGCTAATCCACTTTCAGTTTTAACTCCCGATGACCAGTGGATGTCTTTTTCATGTGGTTCTCAGGCTTCTGACGCCCTTGTTACGGATATTTTCATTGACAATACGATGGGTTATGTATGGTTATCGGTTAAAAACACTGGAATAGTAGTTTATGATTACAATCAAACACCCACAGACCCTTCTGATGATTCTTATAGATTGTTAACCACATCAGTTGGTCAGGGAGGATTGCCCAATAGCGTAGTTAATACAATTACTCAAGATTTAGATGGAGAGATTTGGATTGGCACTGAACAGGGTCCAGCAGTTATCTATAATATATATGAAATTTTTGATGGTGTTGAGATAGATGCTCAGCAAATTTTACTTAACCTTGACGGAAGCGTTCAGCTATTGCTTGAAAATGAAAATATTACAGAAATTCTTGTTGATGGAGGCAATAGAAAATGGTTGGCAACATCTGGTGGAGGTTTGTTTTTGATGTCGGAAGATGGAACACAAATGATTCATTCTTTTAATTCTGATAATAGTCCGCTTTTTAGTAATAATATTTTATCGCTTGCAATCAGTGGAAATACTGGCGAATTGTATATTGCTACTGAAAAAGGCTTAATGGGTTATAAGGGTGAAGCCACAGCACCACAAACGCAATTTAATGATGTGTATGCATATCCAAATCCAGTTCGTCCAGAATATACAGGACAAATAGCCATAAAAGGATTTATGAGTGATTCTGAAGTTAAAATAACTGATGCATCTGGAAATCTAGTATACGCTACTTTTTCTGTTGGTGGTCAGGCGGTTTGGAGTGGAAATACGCTTTCAGGTGAAAGAGTAAGCTCAGGGGTTTACTACGTTTTTGTTACTAGTAGTGATGGCACACAGAAAACTAAAACTAAAATTTTAATCATTAATTAATTTTTCTAGCACTTAGCTGTTGATATGTTTTGTGATTAAAGCGCTCTAAAACCCCCTTTAGCCATACATTTATCCTAATGAATTATGTAGATATTATATTAGCGGCTCCGCTTTTATGGGGTGCGTTTAAGGGGTTTAAAAAGGGCTTAATTATTGAGCTAATTAGCTTGATTGCTTTAGCTGTTGGTATTTGGGGAGCAGTACATTTTTCTGACTTTGCTGTGCAATTATTGGCTGAAAATATAGATCAAAAATACTTACCCTTAACAGCATTTTTGCTTACGTTTATTTCTATTGTAGTGTTGGTTTACTTTGTTGGCAAGCTTTTAGAAAAGGTGGTGAATATTGTTCAGCTCAAGTTTATAAACAAAGTTTTAGGGGCTTGTTTTGGGCTATTGAAATTTGGGTTAATAATTTCTGTTGTGCTATTTATTGTTGAGCGCTATAATAAAAAGTTTGATTTTGTTCCTAAAGAATACGTTTGTACATCACTACTTTATGGTCCTATGTCGGAGCTTCCTAAACAAATTATTCCGGCTATTGAAGAAAGTAAACTCTACCAAACAGCCACTAAGAAAACAGAAGATAATTTATTGAATCAATAATTAGTAAAACTTTCTTTTACCTTTGATTAGAATATGTCTTTTAAGGAAGTTATAGGTCATCACCAGTTAAAAAAAAATCTTTTAGCTACAATAAATAACAATAAGGTAAGCCACGCCCAGTTGTTTTGTGGTCCAGAAGGTTCCGGTCATTTTGCTATGGCAATAGCTTACGTTAAATACCTTCTTTGTAGTGAACCAAAAGAAAATGATTGCTGTGATTCTTGTGCTTCTTGCATTAAAATGAATCAGCTTTCTCATCCGGATGTTCATTTTTCATTTCCCATTCACTTATCCAAAACAAATAAAGTGGAAAAGTCGGATGATAGTTTAATTGAATTTCGTGAAATGTGTCTTAAAAGCCCATACATTGGTTTGTCTTCTTGGAATGAACAGCAGGGTAATCCAAATAAGCAAGGAATTATTGCGGTAAAAGAGGGGGAGGCGATTATAAAAAAACTAGGATTAAAATCTTTTGAAGGTGGCTATAAAGTACTTATTATGTGGCTTCCCGAATTAATGAATAATGAGGCGGCAAATAAACTTTTAAAAATAATTGAAGAGCCTCCCAAGAAAACATTATTTATTTTGGTTTCTGACACAAAAGAAGGAATTCTCGACACTATTTTATCCCGTACTCAATGCATTAATTTTAATGGACTATCTGATGAAGTTATTGCTGATGAATTGAAAAAGAATAGTGCTATAGCTACTGAAAAAGCAGTGCACATTGCTCAATTGTCAGAGGGCAACTTTCATAAAGCATTATCGCTAATTGACAATGAAAATAAAGACCAAATTTTTCTTTCCATGTTTATTGATTGGATGCGACTTTGTTATACGAGAAATATTTCAGCTACTATTGATTGGGTAGATGATATAGCTTCTTCAGGTAGAGAGCAACAAAAAGCATTTTTGATTTTTACTCTGGAAATGTTTCGTCAAGCAATTATTGGTCATTATTCTTCCAACACATTAACCATTCTAACTTCCGACCAGGAGAAATTTTTAAATAAGTTTTCTCCATTTATAAATCATTTGAACATTATAGGATTAAATGATACAATAAATAAAGCGTATTATCATTTAGAAAGAAATGCAAATCCAAAAGTTCTTCTTTTGGATGTGTCGTTAAAATTCTATGCTTTATTGAAGAAACAATAGGCAGAGTCCTTCTAATTTTGATAAATTTGTTTATTCAATATTATCGCTGAAAATGAGTTGTTTAAATTGTGCCAATAATACCAATGGATTACCTAAAGGCTGTAAAAGTAATGGGAATTGCGCTATTGGGGGTTGTGGACAAAGAACAACATATGATTGGCTAAGTAATTTAGATCAGCACAAAAGTAGCAATGAAGTCTCTGAGGTGAGCTTTAAAAATGGTCGAAAGGCATTCTACTACAATGAAAGGCAACTGCCTGTTCACGTTGGAGATGCTGTTGTTGTTGAAGCAGCTATTGGAAAAGATGTTGGGATGGTATCTCTAACAGGGGAGTTGGTTAGGCATCAAATGATGCGAAAAAAAGTTAAAGTAGCTTCAAGAGACCTTAAAAAAATCCTTTCAAAAGCTCAAGAAGCAGATCTCCAAAAATGGAAAAAAGCTCGAGCTAGAGAAAATAAAACAATGAATCGTTCCAGGGAATTAATAATTCAGTTGGATTTAAAAATGAAGCTTAGCGATGTTGAATTTCAGGGAGATGGAACAAAGGCAGTTTTTTATTATACTGCAGAATCTAGAGTAGATTTTAGAGAACTCATCAAATTAATGGCAGATGAATTTAAGGTGAGAATTGAAATGAAGCAAATAGGTTCAAGGCAAGAAGCCTCTAGAATTGGAGGAATTGGTTCTTGTGGAAGAGAGTTGTGTTGCTCTAGCTGGATGAGCGACTTTAGATCTGTTACAACTGGTGCTGCAAGGTATCAGCAATTGTCTTTAAACCCTCAAAAGTTAGCAGGACAGTGTGGTAAATTAAAATGTTGTTTAAATTTTGAGTTAGATCAATATGTAGAGCAGGTCCAGAAATTCCCAAGTTCAAAAAAGGTATTGGAGTTTAAAAGCGCAAAAGGGAAACATTTTAAAACAGATGTTTTTAAAAATAAGATGTTTTATTTTATTGAGAATTCCTCTGGAACATCGTCTATAGCAGAATTTTCTATAACCCAAGTACACGAAATTATAGAGCTTAATAAAAAAGGAAATAAGCCAGAAAGCTTTTCTACTTTTGTTGAAGAAAAAACCTTCCAAAAAGAACCGGATTTTGATAACGTTGTTGGTCAGGACGATCTTACTCGATTTGATGCTGTTTTTAAGAAGAAAAAAAACAACCGCAATAAAAACAAAAAGGTTAGAAATAAAAAGAAGGCATTTAAAAACAAGAAACAGTAAATGATGTTGAGATATTTTATTTATTCATGTCTTATAGTAGTCTTATCTTCTTGCAGAGAGCAAAACCTTCATTTTCTTCAACTTAATGAAATTAGCAACTCTTTGTGGTCAACGGAAGATTCTTTGGTTTTTGAATTTTCTATTGAAGATACTCTTGTGTCATACGATTTGTTTTTTGAATTAAGAACAACAACAAGTTACAGTTGGAGTAACATTTTCATTTTTACAGATTGTGTTTTTCCAAATGAAAAACTTAGAAGGGATACTTTTGAATTTAAACTGGCTGACCCATATGGTAATTGGTATGGGAATAAAACAGGAACAACTGTTGAAAATTCTTGTAAAATGTATACTAAAAAGGTGAATTTCCCATTGAAAGGGAACTACACATTCACTATTCAACAGGCAATGCGAGAAAGAGATTTGGAAGGTGTAATGGATGTTGGTTTAAAAATTAAAAAGACGCTATAGCGGCAATACAGGATATTTGTGAAAACTAAGAACTCAAAAGGTGAATTAATTTCTAGAAAATTCAAAGGGAGATTGATTCTTATGCTTTGGGCTGGGGTTATCCTTCCTGTACTAATGATTGTTTTAGTTTTAGTGTTTATTTCAGAATCTAGCCTACCATCAATTGACGAATTGGAGAACCCAAGAAGTAATGAAGCTAGTATCGTGTATTCTTCTGATGGTAAGCAAATAGGTAGCTTTTACCTATCAAACAGAACTAAAGTAAACTACAATGATTTGTCTCCACATTTAATAGACGCACTTGTAGCTACTGAAGATGTCCGTTTTTATACTCATTCAGGTGTTGACGTTAAGGCGCTACTAAGAGCTGTTTTTGGGGTTTTTGTAGGTAAAAACAAAGGTGGTGCTAGCACCATCACTCAGCAGCTTTCAAAAATGATGTTTCACGAACGTCCAAAGTCAAAGTTAAAAAGAGTCATACAAAAATTTGCTGAGTGGATTATTGCTTCGAGACTTGAAAAAAGATATACTAAGCAGGAAATAATAGCAATGTATTTCAATGAGTTTGATTTTTTAAATACAGCAGTTGGCATTCATTCAGCAGCAAGAATTTACTTTAATAAATCACCAAAAGAACTTTCCATTGAACAGTCAGCTATGCTTGTTGGTATGGCCAAAAACCCTTCAATATTTAATCCGGTTAGAAGACCCGAAAAAACATTAAAAAGAAGAGAGGTTGTTCTTTTTCAAATGAAAAACAACAGTATATTAACTCAACAGCAATATGACTCTATTCGTCAACTTCCATTGGGATTAGATTATCATCCGGAAACCCATACAACTGGACTGGCCCCTTATTTTAGAGAACATGTTAGAATCAAGACAAAGCAGATTGTAAAAAACAACAATTTGCTAAATGAATACCGAAAGCCGATAAATATTTATTCTGATGGATTAAAAATTTATACTTCAATAGATGCTAATGTGCAAAAACACGCGGAAAAAGCAGTGGCTAAGCACCTGCAAAACACTCTTCAAAACTTGTTAAACAAAGAAATTAAGAACAACAAGCATTGGCCATTTTCAAATGAAACTTCAAAGACCACAAGAAAAAACAGCATCAATAGAGCTATTAAAAATTCTGAACGCTACAGAAAATTAGTTAATCAAGGCTGGTCGAAAGAGGACATAATGAAAAATTTTAATACCAAACAAAGTATTCGGGTTTTTGACTGGAAAAGCAAGGGATTGGTGAAACAAAAAAACATGACTCCAAAAGATTCTATACTATATTATAAATCTATTTTAAGAGCAGGATTAATAGCTATAGACCCGCACACTGGATTTGTTAAAGCGTGGGTTGGAGGAATTAATTATAGACATTTTAAGTACGATTGTTCCAATAAGTCTAAAAGACAGGTGGGATCTACTATGAAACCTTTCGTATATGCTGCGGCTATTGAGAGTGGTCAAATTTCTCCATGTACTACTTTTCCAGATATTAAGTATTGTATTGACATTCCTTTTGGTGGTATAACAAAGCAATGGTGTCCTGGAGGACAGAAGAACTATTCAGGAGAAGAAATACCGGTGTATTATGCGCTTGCTAGTTCAAAAAATAACATTACAGCACAAGTAATTAAATTGACAGGAGGTAAAAACAGTAGAGTTGTTAACTACTTTAAAACAATGGGTTTGTGGAATAAATCTATTGAAAAGGTGTCTTCTTTGGGTCTAGGAGTTTGTGATTTATCTGTATTGGAACAAACTTCTGCACACTGTATTTTTTCGAATTATGGGGTTTATGTTCAGCCAATAACAGTTGTTAGAATTGAAGATAAGTATGGGAATTTATTGTGGGAGCCAAAACAAGAAATTAAACAAGTTATTGATCCCAACACGGCATTTAGTGTTTTAAAAATGATGAAGGGGGTTACAGGTGTAAAAAACCCAATCACTGGTAAAACGGGAGGAACAGCAAGAAGATTAAAAAGCACACGAGCATATTCATTCTCTGGAATCATGGCAGGGAAAACTGGAACAACTCAAAATAATTCTGATGGTTGGTTTGTTGGTCACACACCTGATTTAGTTGCCGGAGTTTGGGTTGGAGCTGAAGACCCTTCGGTGCATTTTAAAACTACCGTTAATGGGCAAGGGGCAAATACAGCCTTGCCAATCTGGGGATATTTTATGAAAGAGGTGTATAGAGATAATAGGATTAAAATTAATAAGACAGACTTTATTCCTCCAAATGAAGGAGATAAAACACAAATTGAATGCACCTATTCAACGAACAATACTGACAACCCTTGGATGTAAGAAATTAAACAGCACAATTAACAATTAATTTTGTACTTATAATGCCAACATACGATAGATCAATTTTTTCAAAGCTTCCTAAAGTGGAGACAACAATTTTTACCAAGATGTCATCAATGGCAGCTTCCTATGGTGCATTGAATTTATCTCAAGGGTTTCCTGATTTCTCGATCGATAAGGAGCTTCTGGAATGCGCTAAAAAAAGCATGAGCTCTGGTAAAAATCAATATGCGCCAATGCCCGGTATACTTTCTCTGAGGGAAAAAATAGCAGAAAAAATAGCTGCTCAGTATTCAATTGATTATCACCCAGAATCAGAAATAACCATCACTTCAGGGGCTACACAAGCTATTTTTACAGCCATAACAGCATTTGTTAAAGAGCAGGAAGAAGTGATAATTTTCACCCCTGCCTATGATTGTTATCAGCCGGCAATTGAATTAGTGGGGGGTAAGCCAGTTTTTGTTCAATTGAAGTCTCCAGAATATAGGATCAACTGGGAGGAAGTAAAAAAGCTTATTTCTCAAAGAACAAGGATGATTATCATTAACACTCCACACAATCCTACTGGAACAATTTTATCAAATGAAGATTTATTGGAGTTAGAAAAAATTACTGCAGACTCAGAAATTATTGTGCTTAGTGATGAGGTTTATGAACACATTATTTTCGATCAACAAAAGCACGCAAGCATATGCAACTATAAAGCCCTAGCCGGTAGAACTCTTGCTGTATTTTCTTTTGGAAAAACTTTTCATGTTACAGGATGGAAGATAGGCTATTGTATTGGTCCTAAACAGCTTATGAATGAGTTTAGGAAAGTACATCAGTTTAATGTTTTTTCTAGCAATCATCCCATGCAACATGCCTTAGCTGAATACCTATGTGTTGCTGATCGGTACTTATCTTTAGGTAGTTTTTATCAGAAAAAGAGAGATGTCTTTTTGCAGGCAATTCAACAATCAAGATTTAAAATTATACCTTGTTCAGGAACCTACTTTCAATTGTTGGATTATTCTGCAATTACTCATGAAAACGATGTTGATTTTGCAGAGCGATTGGTTAAAGAATTTTCGATTGCAGCTATTCCAGTTTCTGTTTTTTACAATTCACCCTTAGATGAGAAAGTATTAAGGTTTTGTTTTGCAAAAAAAGAAGATACTTTACTTAAAGCAGCAGAAATTTTATCAAAAGTTTAATTTTTCACATTATAGTATTAAGATTTATTTAAAACACACAACAAAAACATTCTTTTGAATGTTACTTTTAAAGAATGTTTTCAAAATCCGTTAGTTTACTAATTTCTATTTTCGTTTCCATCTGTTGTTTTTCACAGGGTTCTCAACTCTTAGATGTTTGTTCGGATAGAGACTCATCTTCCTACACTATTGTTGATGTTGAAGACCTTTTTTTTGAAAGATGGGATACACTAGCTCAGCCTATATTTTGGAAAAAAATAATGAAACTAACTCCTGATACTTGTATCATTAATGTGGCAGCTTCTAGAGAAATTTTATGTTATGAATCCATGGATTTTTGGACTAATCAAACAGACGATCAAAAACAAGCATATAAAGATTCTTTAAAGCATTGGTATTGCTTAGATGAAAATGAAAAGATTTATGTTACTTCTGGTAAAAGAGATTTTTATTTAATTAATAAAACAATGCCAAGTATTAGTAAGGCGGTAAATGTTTTTGATGATCAGAAGGTAGACCCTTGGTTTGCCCAGTCTATTTTACTAATAGAAAGTCCCAAAAAATTAGAGTATTCCAATGCGGGAGCTTATGGGCCTTTTCAGTTAATGAAGTCTGTTGCTAGGGCGCAGGGTTTAATTGTTAATAAAACAATTGATCAACGAAAAGATTTTGTAAAATCAGCTACTGCTGCCGCTTCTTTGCTTTCAACGGTTTGTATCCCAGAAGCTAAAAGAATACTTAACGAGCTCGATGTTGAATACAATCAGAATGAGCTTTGGTTTAAGTTATTAGTACTTCACATTTATCACGCAGGCGCTGGCAATGTTCAATCATTGCTTAATCAGCAAGAAACGCCATTATCAGGAAAAGAGCTTATTGTTTGGATGTGGAAGAATGAATACGGTAATTTTAAAAATGCATCACAAAATTATACGCAAGTTGCAATTGCGGCACTACTTAGTTTACAGGATGAAATTTATGCACATTGTGATTTTATTTTTGACTGTGAGCCGTTTTAATTGCTAAATAATTAAATAAAAACTATTGTGGTTACACTATATTCAAGATTGGCCTTAGCTATTAGTATTTTAACAAGCTTGATGTGTTTTCTAATTTTTAATTTTAATATAAGCTTGTTTGATTTTAAAATCGCCTATTATTTAGATCTTATCAGTTTTAGTTTACTTGCTATTTTGTTTTTACGAATTATTTCAAGATGGATTCCAGTGTTTAAATTGTGGAAGCTTAATGGATTTTCTATAACTAAATTGGGTTGGAAAAAAAGTTTTACTTACGAAGCTGTATTATGGGTTTTTAAATTTACCATTGTGGTATTTATGTCTCTATATTTTGAAATAGGTAAATTGTTTTGCTTTGCATTAGTGTGCTATATAATTGAGAGTTTTTTGTATTTATTCTTATTAAGAAAAGGCTTTAAGCTTTGTATTAGTGATCAAGCAATAACATTAACAAACCACAGTTTATTAGTGATAAATTGGGATAGGGTTGATTCCATTACAAAAAGACACAATACGCTTCAGTTTAAGTTGAAAAATAAAGCGGTTAAAATTGTTGATTTAGAGCTATTAAATGAGTTAGATAAAACAACTTTTGAACAAAAAGTTAAAGAGATAGCATATAATAATAACGCTTACTTTTCTAGTTAGAACTTTTATATGAAAACATATATGCTTCAAGCTCTCTGATTAGCTCTCTTTTGCCAAAGTTGGGTGCATAAACATAACCCTCAATAGTTACTACGTTTTTACCATCTTCAGAAACTGCTGAGATACTTGAGAAAGGACCTCCCATTTTGTCGTTTTCAACTCTCCATAGTCCTTTTATGTTATAGATATATTTATTGTTAATAAGCTTTGCAGTAGAGTTTAGTTTAGCCAGCTGATCTTTTCTAGTAGTCATGTATGATTTTGGCGTTGTTCCATGTACGTGTTTTTTTAATAAGGAATCTCTTAAGTTAACTTGCACTTGATTTGAGAAAGCATTTTCATCAACATAAGGGTAGGTATATATAAACAATCCTTGCTGAATTTCATGGTCTCCATTTGCATCTTTTTTTATGGTGGTTCTATTTAACCAAGTAAATTCTTTATTAGACTTTTTCACTTTCATATTTGAGGGGAGAGAAAGAGTTATTGAATGGTTTTTTTCAAGTAGTTTGTTAGCTGAGTTGTTAAAACTAGATTTAGCTAAAAAAGAACGATGATAAAATTGATTAATCCCCAATTTTAGCGAATCTGCATGATGGTTAATTAGGGTAACTGCATTTTTTTCTGATGTAGCATTTATTTTATATACGATCTGATTTTTTGCCCAAAGATCAAAAATAGGAGAAGGAGAAAGTTCAGAGTTTTTTTTTGCGGCAGGATCAATATTTACAATTAAAATCGTTTTATGCCTTTTTATCATTGTGTTTACTCCCGCTTGGTCAACAAATTCTACATTAATCTCTGGCTCATAAGGAAGAGGAGTCGTGGTAATTAGCTGACCAAAGTTCTTCTTTACAGTGTGTGAAATAGTAGAGTTGTTCCAAAACTTTTTATCCAATACTACAAGTAAATCGCCAAAATTATTTCTTGAATTAGGCTTAAGAATTTCCTGATTATAATCAGCACTACCACAACCTAATACTAGTAAAGTGAAAGAGGTTATAATACAATAATAGAATAGCTTCATAAATTAAAAATTAGCAAAAACAATACCACAGCTAAAGGGATAATAATCTACTTGATTATTTGTAAATAAGGGGCTTAAAGATAATTTTCCAAAAAAACCAATATTCCCAATACTTATTCTAGCCATAGGAGAGAGTTGTATTAGAGTAGTATTAAATTTATTTTCCTTTTTTTGTTGAGTGGTGGTGTTTTGAGAGGTTCTGGTAATTGTTTTGGCAGTTGTTCGAAAAGCGATTTCACCTCCTAGTTGAACACCAATAGGATTTTTGGCAAGATTTCCGATTCTTAGTCCTATTAGCAAAGGAACTTGAATGTAGTTAAGTTTAAATTT
Source organism: Crocinitomicaceae bacterium (assembly GCA_002716065.1). Classification (GTDB taxonomy): domain Bacteria; phylum Bacteroidota; class Bacteroidia; order Flavobacteriales_D; family Parvicellaceae. Next base: position 35,757 of record PAZE01000045.1, read on the forward strand.
AGAAAACTTCAGGTTGGTAGAGTCAACACTAAATGTGGTGTTGTCGGAATTAGCCATAAGCTGTATGTTGTTAGAGAAAGAAAACGTAGTTAATGAAAAGCCTAATCCTGTATTAAGATAAAATCGTCTGTTTTTGGATTCAATAGCTTTAATCATTAGGTTAGCGCCCCAATGATGAGATTTCAAGTAATTCGTTGAGGAATTCTCAAGGTCTCCTATAATATAAAATGAATTATCTATATACTCACCATATCCAGTAGTGCCAAAAAAAAGCTCAAGGTTAAGTCTATTTTTCTTATTGTTTTCTTGTTCAGCATCAAAGTCCCACTCATCAAAAGTATCTTTGTTTATTATCAAGACATCCTTGCTTTTCATTTCAACTTTAATGGTGTCGCTATTGTTTTGAGCTATACTGGTCCCTAAAAACAATAAAAGAAGAAAAGAAAAAATGGGTTTGTATTGATTAGACATGTATATTAACTGTTATGAAGAAGCTTGTGGAATTTTGGAAAAAATATCATCCTTATTTTCTTGATGTTTGGCAATATATTTTAATTATAATTATTTTTTTAGTTGGGTTGTTTTTTATTCTCTAGTGTTTATTTTAAGGCAAATGAAGTAACGCCAATTTTCTCATTCTCAGCATATACTTCAACACTATATTTTCCAGCCTTTAAAGGGGTGTCAATTTCATAAAAAACACAAACGTCAGTGTTTTGGTTTTGGTAATTTATTTCTCTTTTTGCGCTTATTTCTATTTCCCCCTCTTGCTCTATAGCTATTGTTTCTTTTTTCTGTTGAGAGAGTACTTTTCCTTCAGGAGAAATAACTCTTAGATAGATGTACTTGTTTCCAGCAGATGATATTTTATTTTCTAAGATAGTAAAGCACCCTTTAAGCATATTGGCCCTGCTAGCTCTTGATGTTTCGGTTTGTTTCCCACTGTTTTTTACGCGAATAGCTTGAGTAATAAAGTTTGATGTTTGTAATATTGAGCCAAGGGCAACGGTTTGCTGAAGTTCTTCATTTTGCGACTTAATCGATTTATTTTCAGTTTGAACCTTGGAGAGCTCATTGCTTGTTTTATTAAGTGAGTTGGTAAGGTTAATATTAGCGGTGTTTAGAGAGTCTATAGTGTGAATGTATCCTTTCATTATTGAACGTAAGGTTTCAGTTTCTTTTTTTAGTCGATATATTCTTCCCCAATCTTTCTTTTTTTGTTTTTCTAATTTTTCAGCTTCCAACATTAGATCATTAATAACCTGTTTTTGATTTTCTATACTGTCTTTAATTTTTTCGTTGTCAATTTTAAGTGTATCGTAGGTGTATAGTAAGTTTTGAAGATTAGAGCGTAAGTTTTTATTGTCTTCAGCGTTGATAATTCCTGAGCTTTCCAATAAACTGTTGAGTTCATTTTTTTCTAATTTAAGCAGGCTTATTTTTTGGGTAAATTCGTGGGTTTTTTTATTAGCAGAATTAATCTGAATAGCCAGGTAGCCAACTATTGCCAGTAAAGAAAAGATAAACACTACATAAAATAGATTTTTCTTTTTTGATTGATCAACGCTTGAGTTTTCCATAATAAAATAATTGGTTATATAAATTTAGTTTTTATATAGATTATACTTAACTTATATATGATTTTCTATTCATAACGTAATGTGGAAGAATTTCTTGTCTTTAATCTACCCTTCAACCTGTTTGGTTTGCGATGGTCTCTTGCATGTTAATGAAAACATGTTATGCTTGTCGTGCGTTTCTGAGCTGCCCAAAACTCCCTTAAATCATATAATAAGAAAGGAGGTTGGAATCCAACAATATAATGCTTCAATAGCCCTATTTGAATTCAATAATATCAATTGCAAGAAATTAATACATCAGCTTAAATACGAAGGGAATTATCAACTAGGAGAATTTTTTGGGATTGAGCTTGGTAAGGCTATACTGACTAACTTATCAACCAAGAACTTTGATTACCTTATTCCAGTACCTATTAATAGAAGAAAAACAAGAGCTAGGGGGTATAATCAAAGCTATATTTTAGCAAAACAGGTGTCTAAAATTATTAAAGTTCCTGTATTAAACGTGCTTTCAAGAAAGAGAAAACAAAATACTCAAACCAATAAAAATAGGTATCAAAGGTGGGAAAATGTTGAAGGCGAGTTTAGCGTAAAATCAAAACACAACCTTGACTATAAGCACTTGTTGATTGTTGATGATGTGTTGACTTCAGGAGCAACTATAGACACTTGTATTAAAGAGCTAAAAAAAAAATACAGTGTAAAAGTTAGTATAGCTGTATTGGCAATAGCTTAATCTTTGCTTTCAGGAACGTCTTGAGAGTCATCAGTTTCTGAATTAATGATTTTATCATCTTTAAACCATCCTTCATAAGTAGCCCCTTCTTTACTCCAATAGAATGTTCCTCTTCCACTCATTTTATTTTCTACCCACTGACCGTTGTAATGATTTCCATTTTTCCACTTATATCTTCCTTGACCGGACATTTTACCTTCTTCAAAATTACCAGTAAAATTATCACCATTATCCCAAATGAATTTACCTTGTCCGTTTGGTAATCCATTTATCCATGAGCCAACATACATGTCACCGTTTTCCCATTGAAAAGTTCCATGGCCCTTATAACAATTTCCTTTTATACATTGAGCTTGGCTAGAAAAACAAATAAATAGCGATAAAATTGTGGTGGTTGTAAATAGTTTCATGTGTGTTTATTTAGTCTAGATTTTGCATTATACACTAAGTAGAAGTAATAGTTTCAAAAATAGGGAATATTTTGAAATTTTTAACATTTGTACACTTTAGTTAATGGTTAATAGTCTTATTGAATATGGGGATATTTTATAAGTTGTCTTTCCATAACCGACATATTCACCATCTGCTTCTGCTTCTAACAAGTTGTCTTTAGAAAATATGGTAACAGATTTAGATTTATAATAGAAAATGTTTGGATGAGTAATTTTAATTCCTTTTTTTAAAGCTGGTAAATTTTTTAAATAGTCCCACACAGAAACATTACCAAATAAAGTAATGTTAAAATACCCATCATTTAATTTAGCATTAGGAGATACAATTAAGCCGTTTCCAAAAACTTTTCCGTTGGAAACTACAGCACTTAGCAGTTTGCCAGAGTAAGAAAAGTTGTCAAGTTGAACAGATACTTGTTTTTTTTTGAAAAGTAAAAACCCTAGTAAGGTATGTTTTATGTACGCAAATTGACCACCAATTGTTTTTTTATCGGCATTAAGTTTTTTCGCGATAAACCCACCAAGCCCAGTGTCTGCAATGTTTATAAAGTATTTTTTGGTTACTATAGTATTTATTTGACACTCTACTTGGCCGACATCAATTTTAGTTACAGTTAATTTTTTTAGGGCATTAATAAAATCATCAACAGAGTTTACAATACCAGCAGTTTTAGAAAAATCATTGGCAGTACCTAAAGGGAAATAACCAAAAATCGTTTGTATTTCCCCATTATGAAGCAACCCGTTAACAACCTCATTTAAAGTTCCGTCACCACCAACACCAATAACAATGTCAGTTTTCTTGTTGGCTTCCGTTTTTGCTAATTCAAAAGCGTGATAAGCATATTCGGTATAGAAAAAATTATGAGCTGAAAAACAATCCAGTTGTTTTACTTGATCTAAAAGAGTAGTCAGAAGTTGCTGTTTTTTTCTGTTTTTTTTAATTATTAACGAAACCTTCATAGCCACTTTTCCTATAGTTGATTAGTTAATTTCAAATAGTCATCAGCATACCTCGAAATGTTAGCTTCTGGATCTATTTCAGCATCATTAAGAATACTGTTGATTAGTTGAATGGATAAAAAAGGAGCCATCATTACCCCTTTACTTCCAAGGCCATTAAAAATATACATTTTATTAAAGCAAGGGTGACTTCCAATAAGAGGCCTTCTGTCTTTAGTTGTTGGACGAACACCTGCTTTTTGATCAATAATTTTATACTTAAAATCACCAAGTGAAGAAAGTTTTTTTAGCAATTCATTTTTTCCACTTTCAGAGCAATTGTAATTTAATTCTCTATGATTGTAAGTAGATCCAACAATAAACCGATTATTTCCAAGTGGATAAATAAAACATCCTTTATTTATTAATTTATTGGGTAATTCAGCACTTTCAATAATTATAATTTCACCTTTACATGGATTGTGGGGTAAATAATTAAAGAATGGGTTTTGGGTGTATTTTGGACCTTCACAAAAAATTATAGAAGATGCTAACCAATTTTTATAGATTATGGAATTATTTTCTTGAATAACGTTTTCATAGTTAAAAGCTGAGTTTAAAAATGCACCTTTGTTTTTAAAGTAATTTCTGCTCTCATTTACGTATTTGGTTACATCTAATCTTCCGGCACCTTCTACTTTACCAACACCAAAAGGACGAATTATTTTATTAAATAAATCATCTTTAGATATGTTTTCTCCCATAAAAGTTGAGTATGCAGAAATGGTTTGTTTTAAGCTCCAGTTATTTTGTTCTTCAATGGAAGAAAACACACGATAAAGGGAGTGATTTGAAAACAGTTTTTTCCCGAGTTTGTTCTCAATTGAGCTATAAAAGGAAATGGCGGAGGGTATAAATACACTTGCTTTCCATGAAAGCAATAGGCGCTTAAATGAGAAAGGATGAAAGATTCCTGCTGCAGCAAAAGAGCTTGTGGCTTTTGTGCAATTGTCGATAATTAAAAAAGAACCACCTTTTTTTTCAATTGAATGAGCTAAAGTTGTTCCTGCAAGACCTTGGCCTACAATTATAAAGTCAACTTTTTTCATCAAAAAGCTTTAAAAAACATCAAAATACCAAAAGTGATTAAGCCAATTCCAATAATGTTTTTAAGAACAGCCTGTGTCTTTACTGTAAGTTTTGATTTCAATTTACTAGCAAAATAAATTTTAATTAAGTCAACACCAAAAAGAGTGATAATGGTAGATGTAAAGTAATAAAATAAGCTAGAATCTTTAAGCTCTAGGGTTTCTGTAGCGTAAGTGCAGGCCGCAATCCAGTAGATAAGCACACCAGGGTTGATGGCATTTAACCCAATTCCTTTAGCGATTAATCCAACATATGATTTTTTTTGATGTTCAGAGTTTTGACTAACAGTTGGTTTATTTGAAACACCAGCTTGTTTTTTTAAAACATATACGATTCCTAGAACAATAAATGCGATTCCTGCGGCAAGCTTTATAAATAGATTTTCATGTAAATAAGCATTTATTTTTTCAGCAAAAAGGTAAGCAGCAAAAAGATACAGAACATCACTAAGTAGTATTCCAATGTCTAGAAATAGGGCCTGTTTGAACCCTTTTTTAATGCTAGTGTCTATTAATATAAAGAAGGCCGGGCCAAATAAGAAGCTAAGTAGTAGTCCAAATAGAATACCATTTAAAATAATACTTGCAGTCATACCTTTTTAATTAGAGCATTAAAGGTAGACAAAAAAACGCCAGCAATAAGAACTAAGAAATTCTTAATTAGCTGGCATTTTTATTAATAAAATTTGGTTGAGAATACTAAAGTATTCATCAATGTTACCTCTTTTCATCATCTCTTTAGCAAGAGATTTTAAGGATTCGTATTTAGTCTTTGCACTCATGGTAATTAGTTTTTATTACACAACTAAATACAATGACTATGCCAAAAATCTCTAACTAGAAAAGAAAAATTAAAAGGTTTATTTTCCTTTACAGAAAGGTAATCCAGTTTTTGGACTCTCAACAACTACTTTGTCGCTAGGAAGGTCACAAGCTTCAGCTCTTTGATCTTTTGCGAAGTAATAAATAGTTTGGTTTCTACCTCCTTTAAGTTGTACATTTTTTGAATGAAGGAAATACGTTTTTCCTTTACTGTTTGTGTGTGAATAACCCATATTGATTAAATTTTTTAATGTTATAAGGTTGAAGATATTAATTTTTCTTCGAATAATCCTATTTTTTCTTCGAAAAAAAAGCTAAAAAGTTATAGTTGGGCTATCTGAAGACTATATTTTTGATATTGGATTAAGCAAACCTTGGTAATCTACCACTTCAAATTTTACAGATCCAAATAAAATTTTTGCTTTTGCACATAAAGGAATTTTATTTTTATCATCTGATATCCAGACAGTTAGGTCTTCTTCTTTTTTAAACACTCTTCCTGTTTGAATTACTGGACAAAACTTTAATGCTTTAAATTTTCCCATTCTAATCTTAATTTGGTCTCTCCCAAGAAATTTTATTTTTAGAGGGAATATTTCTCCATCTACAATAGTGTTAAACTCAAAAACATCCCCTTTTTCGGCATTTTCAAAGTCTAGCGTTCTTGCATAATAGTAAGCAGATAACATGTCTTGAACGTTTAAAGGAACCTTAATTTTGGTTTCTCCATCGTCAACTAGTTGGAGGTCTTGATGAAGCGTATAGTCTTGATTGATGATAAAACCACCCTCGTTTACCCTGCGAATAAAATACCAAGGCATAATGCTTTCTTTATCTACATAAGATTCATATCTATCTCGAACTTTGAAAAACCAATCAAAAGCTTTAATGCTTCTTCCAGTACCTACTATTCTATATAGATCTCTTCCTTTTGCTTTAATTTTACTCTCTTTAACCTGTAAAACAGCTTCACCGGCATCAATAATCCCATAATGTAGCCTGTAAGTAAGTTTTTCTCCAATAGTAAATGATTCATTAATTATTTTTCTAAAAACCAGGTGCTCGTTATAGGTATTAAATAAGGCATTGTAAGAATTACTTGTAAGCCCTACACATAATAGTATAAGTAGAAAGGATTTTTTCATATCAAAATATTACCAATAAGCATGCCGAAAATTGAATTTAATTATTTTTATCCTCATGAAATATATTAAGTCTTTTACCATAATGGTTGTTTTTTTTAGTTGTTCTAGTCAAATGGATAATAACTTAACTGAAAAGCAACTAATTGATTCAAGTAAAACAGAAATTAGTCAAGATAAATCCTACATTGAAAAGTTTTCCAATGGAAAAATTAAGGTTTCTGGAGAAATTGTAAAAGGCAAAAGAGAAGGTAAATGGTTCTCTTATTTTGAAAATGGAACTAAACAAAGTGAGCACAACTATTTAAATGGTAAACTTCATGGTAATATGGCTGTTTTTTCATTAGATGGAAAACTACTGTATCAAGGATTTTATTTACATGGCAAACAGCACGGGAAATGGATCTATTATGAAAAATCTAGCAAAGAAAATAAAGAAGTCTGGTATGAAAATGGAGTTAAAAAGTAAATTATTTTAAATCGTATTTCTTTTTGTATTTTTTATACTTTCTAATTTGATCGTTTTCTAGAGATATTAACCTTCCCTTTATAAATGCATATTCTACATTATTGGTTTTAACATCAAAAGCATCTCCTGATGAAATAAATAAAGTTGCATCTTTTCCTTCTTCAATACTGCCAACAGTATGGTCAATCCCAAGAATTTTTGCAGCATTTAAAGAAATTGCTGAAACACCCTTTTCATAATCTAAGCCATAAGCAATAGCTGTACCCACCATAAAAGGTAAATTTCTAGTAATCATTTCTTGCATATCACCAGCGTTCTGAATACAAAACAGAACACCTTCATTAGCTAAAACACCAGCAGTACAGTAGGGAAGATGTATGTCTTGATGAGAGTAATTAGGTAGTCGATGTGTTCTTGGCAGCATAATGCTAATGTTATTTTCTTTTATTCTTTTAGCAATCATCCAAGAATCTGCACCACCAACAACACATAATCGTTGCAGTTTAAAATCTTTTTTAAATTGAATAACATCGTTTATTTCTTTAACGAAATTAACATGAACATAGAGCTGTTGTTCTCCATTAAAGATTCCCTTAAGAGCATTTAATTTTATATTGAAATAAGAGTTGTTAAGTTCATTATTATAGGCTTTTGCTCTAGAAAAAAAACTGGATATGGAATTCAAGGCTCTTTGGTAATCATTAGAAAAGGAAGCCGTGTCAACTAAGGAGTTATATTTTGGCCAATTCAAGTGAATACCTTCATCTAAACTAACAACAGCATCTTCCCAATTCCAAGCATCAAAATGAACAACAGAAGAGCTTCCGCTAATTGTTCCTCCTTTAGGACAAATTTGTCCCATTAGCACTCCGTTAGATCTTACGGTAGGAGTTATTTTTGAATCGGTATTATAGGCAATTATAGAACGAACATTTGGATTGAATTCTCCAACTTCATATGAGTCTCTTGAAGCTCTTACCGCTTCAATATCCATTAACCCAATTGTAGAATTACAGGCTATAAATCCCGGATAAACATGCTTTCCTTTAATTCGAATTACTTGATCATAGCCTGAGGTGTCAATTGTTTTAACAAGAGCATTTTCAACAAGTGTAATTTTTCCATCTTTAATTGCTATTGCAGAACGCTTAATATAATTTCCATTACCAATATGAGCGGTTCCATCAAGTAAAAGAATGTTTTTATTATTTGCTATTGCAGGAGTTTCCTGACCAATTAGTCTAAAACAGGAAACTAGATATAGTATAAAAACTGTTTTTTTCATTCGTTTCCATCATCTTTGATTGTACTACAATTGTGAGAGGTTGATGTTTCTGCTTTTAATTTTTGAACCTTTCCTCCTGCATTTTTAAAGGAAATCATTTCTGTTATTAGTTCAGAACGCTGTTTCATTAGCTTCATCTTTCGTTGGTTTTGAGTGTCTATATCAAAGTATAACTTTCCATCAATGAATGTTTTTTCAACTTTTGCATAAACCGAAAGAGGATTTTGGCTCCAAAGTACCAAATCAGCATCTTTTCCTTCTTTTATACTACCCACAATATGGTCTATATGTAAAAGCTTCGCGGGATTGATAGTAATCATATTTAGCGCTTCTTCCTCTTTCATGCCTCCATATTTAATGCCCTTAGCAGCTTCTTGATTGAGTCTTCTTCCCATTTCAGCATCATCTGAGTTAACAGCAACGGTAATCCCCATTTGATTTAATAAAGATGCGTTGTATGGAATAGCGTCTTTAACTTCATATTTATAGGCCCACCAATCTGAAAAAGTAGATCCTCCAGCACCATGAGCTTTCATTTTATCTGCTACTTTATATCCTTCTAATATATGTGTAAAAGTGTTTAATGTAAAATTCAATGAATCGGCAACTTTCATTAGCATATTTATTTCAGACTGCACATAAGAATGACAAGTTATAAATCGTTCTTTGTTTAGTATTTCAAGTAGTATTTCCAATTGAAGATCTTTTCTTGGGATAGGCAATTGTTGTTTTCCTTTTTTATTGGATTGACGATATTCTTCCCAACGCTCTCCATATTTCTTTGCTCTCAAAAAAGCATCATAATAAACTTGTTCTACACCCATTCTAGTTTGCGGAAAACGAATGGTGTTTCGGTCTCCCCAGTTGGATTGTTTTACATTTTCGCCAAGTGCAAACTTTATAAACTTTGGAGCTGGTTTAAATTTCATTTGCTCGCTAGAAGAACCCCAACGTAACTTTATTATAGCACTTTGACCTCCGATTGGATTTGCAGATCCGTGTAATAACTGAGCGGTGGTAACACCTCCAGCTAGCTGCCTGTAAATATTGATGTCATTAGGATTGATTACATCACCCAAATCAACTTCTGCAGTCACTGAATGAGAGGCTTCGTTTACCCCCCTTGAAATGGCAATATGAGAGTGCTCATCAATTATTCCAGCAGTAAGATGTTTGTTGGTTCCATCTATAACAATAGTTGAAGGATCAACTACATCTAGAATATTTCCTATGTGGGTTATTATACCTTCATTAATCAGTACATCGGTATTGTAAAGTATTCCTTCTTTTTCAGATGTCCACACCGTAGTATTTTTTATAAGGTAGGGAATAGGTTTTGGAAGAGAATCAAACCCATAAGCAACAGGGGGGAGTAACGGATGAAAAGCACTTGTATCCATAGTAAAAACAGGCTTTTTTTCTTTTACAATTGGCTTTTCTTTTCGAATGGCAGACCATTTAAACCATTCGCCATTGGGATCCAACCCATTTCCATCCCAAGACCCACTGTTAAAATTAACAATTCCTGAAAGCCCGTAATTTCCACCATTTAATTTAAACGCTAGTGTAATTTGCTTGCCTTGATGCTTTATAGTGACAGGTACTGTTTTTTTCTTAGTAATTTTTATAGGTCTTCCAGTAATGGAATCGATTATAAAGACACCCTCTAAAGTGCTATCCTTAATTATATTGTACTGTATGGATGCTTTTGGTTTTTCTTTGCTGCCTTTAACAATTAGTGTTCTGATGTTTTGATTAATATTTAAATTGTATTTGCCTCGTATGTCATCAGCATTTAAATCCGATATTATGTGCTGTTTTCCTTGAATCCAATTTTCAAGTAGAGTGCCATTTTTTTCAAAAAGCTCGTCAGATGTTACAATTAAATTAGCCCACTTGCCTTTTTCTAGAGTGCCTAAAGTATTACTTTTTTGGATGAAAGCAGCTGGAGTTTCTGTTAGTGCTTTATATGCAGCTTCTTTGGACAGTCCTTTGCTAATGGCTAATCGCAAATTTGAAATAAAATCTTTTGGAGATAATCCATTAGAAGTTATGGAGAAATTAAGTTGATTTTTTTCTAAAATTGACAAATTAAAAGGAGCATATTTCCAATATCTTAACTTTTGGGTAGATATCCTATTGGCATCATATGGGTTTTCTACATTATATGCTTTTGGAAAATTAATGGGTACAATTAATTTTAAGCCAGCGTTTTTTATCTCTTGAATTCTTTCAAATTCATCTCCACCTGTTTTAATGATATAATCTATTTCGAATTCTTCAGAAATCTTATTTACCCGTAAAATATCTTGAGCATTAGAGGTAATAAAAATTTGAGGTTTTTCAATTGATTTAAGGTGGCTTTCAATAGAAAGATCTTTAAAAGCGGGATTAGTTTGCTTATACCAAATGGCATCAAGATAAAATTGTTTTATCAATGCAATACAACCCATAAGTGAAGAAGGATATGCTTGATGTGAAGTTCCTTTTTTGAAGGAATAAAAATTTGCAGCATGATTATCTAAAGTGGTTGTATTAGATGCTTTATTTAAAGATGTTAAGAAACCACTTCCTCTTAGCACTCCATCTTCTCTATGACTTAGCACAACACCAAATCCTTTTTTTAATAGCTTGTTTTTTTGCTTTTGGTTAAATTGAAAATCATCAATTCCACTATACTCTGATTTTATGGATTCGTTCCAATAATATGGGCCTTGCTTTGATGAGGAATATTGAGGTTGTGGTGGTTTTTTTTTTGGAATTGGCTTACTAATTCCATAAGAAGAGTATAAATCAATAAATGAGGCATAAATGTGTTTATCATAAAGATCGTATACAATAGCATTTTTTGGAGGTTTTAAATTTTCTCCTACAGCTAAAATTTTACCGTCTTTAATAATGAGGGTGCCATTGTTAAGGGTTGTTTGGGAATTCACATGAATAATAGCCTTGATTAAAGCAATGGGTTGATTAGCATTATCTTTAACTCCATTGTAAGGAATGTATTGCTGAGGAAAAAAAGTTCCAACAGTAAGAAGAAAAACTAAAAAAAGAGTTGTTTTTTTCATAAGGCTATAGCAATATGTAAAAAAAATCAATTCATTACTAAAATTTCTAAATCCATCTTTATAGATTTGGAAAAAAATTATTATGAAAGCACATACCATATCATTAATTAGCTCAGTAGTATTAATTGTAATGAGCGCTTGGGGATATTTGTCTTCTGACAGTCCTTCATTAACTGCTCTTATCCCATTATTTTTTGGTGTTGTCCTACTAGCGTGTTATCCTGGTATTAAAAGTGAAAATAAAATTATTGCTCATGTCGCTGTTCTTTTAACATTAATTGTTCTTGTAGCTCTTTTTATGCCGTTAAAGGGTGCAATTGGCAGAGACGATTCAATGGCAGTTGTGAGAATAGTTATTATGATTTCCGGGACTTCACTTTCAATGGTCGCTTTTGTTAAAAGCTTCATTGCCGCAAGAAAAAACAAACAGTAGTAGCAATTGATTACCACATCTAAACCAGCTGAAAAAGCTGTAATCATTGGTTTAATTAGTTCTGATCAGAATGAAAAGCTCACTATGGAATATCTAGATGAGCTCGAATTTCTTACCCAAACATCAGGTGCTAAAATTGTAAATCGATTTGTTCAGCGGCTAAATCTACCGCATCCCTCCACTTTCGTGGGTAAAGGAAAAATTAATGAGATTAAGCAGTATATTCAGGATAACCAGGTGGATTTAGCGGTGTTTGATGACGATTTAAATCCAACACAAATACGAAATGTAGAGCGAATTTTATGCTGTAAAATTTTAGATAGAAGCAACTTAATTTTAGACATTTTCGCTAGCAGGGCAAGAACCGCACATTCCAAGGTACAGGTAGAGCTAGCTCAATATCAATACTTGCTACCAAGGTTAACTAGAATGTGGACCCACTTAGAGCGTCAAAAAGGAGGTATTGGGATGAGAGGTCCTGGGGAGACTCAAATAGAAACAGATCGTAGGATTATAGGCCAGAAGATAAGTAGTCTTAAAGCAAAGTTGGCAAAAATTGATCGTCAAAAAGCAGCTCAAAGAAACAATAGAGGAGCAATGGTTAGAGTGGCTTTAGTTGGTTACACCAATGTGGGTAAATCTACACTAATGAATTTATTGGCAAAAGCAGATGTTTTTGCTGAAAACAAGCTCTTTGCCACTCTTGATACTACAGTACGAAAGGTTGTGGTCAAGCATTTGCCTTTTTTAATGTCGGACACCGTTGGGTTTATTAGAAAGCTTCCCCATCAGTTAATAGAATCATTTAAATCAACACTAGATGAAGTTAGGGAAGCAGATGTGTTGGTTCATGTTATTGATGTTTCTCATGATGCATTTGAAGATCAATTTAGCACAGTTAATGAAACACTTAATGAAATATTAGATCAGCCTAAACCAACCATTTTAGTTTTTAATAAAATTGATAATTTTGATGCAGAAAAAAAAGAGGTTTTATTAGGAATTATAGAAAACTGGAAGTCTAAAAAAAGTCATAAATCGGTCTTTATTTCTGCTGTAAAAAAACAGAATATTGATCAGTTAAAGGAATTTATTTATGAAAAAGTGAAAACCATTCATGTGAAAAGATTTCCTTATAACTCTACCTATTTCGACTATTAAAAATTACTTTATACTTTTATTCAAAATATAACACATGTCAAGAAAATTAATCATTGGGTCATCTGGGCAAATTGGAACAGAGCTTGTTATAAAGCTACGTGAAATTTGTGGTAAAGACAATGTTGTTGCAGCTGATATTAAACAACCTATTGATGAGGTTTTTTATGGAGGCCCATATGAAGAAATTAACGTTTTAGATAAAGAAAGGATAAAAGATGTTGTGTTAAAATACAAGGTGGAGGAGGTGTATATTTTAGCCGCACTTCTTTCAGCTACTGCAGAAAAAAAACCTGATTTAGCTTGGAAACTTAATATGGAGGGGTTATTTAACGTTCTTGAGCTAGCAAAAGAAAAGGTTATAAAAAAGATTTTCTGGCCTAGCTCAATTGCTGTTTTTGGGCCTACTACGCCAAGTAAAAATACTCCACAGCATACGATAATGGAACCAACAACAGTTTATGGGATAAGTAAACTTGCTGGTGAAAGATGGTGTGAGTACTTTTTTAATAAATACGATATAGATATAAGAAGTATTCGTTACCCTGGTTTAATTAGCTATAAGAGCTCTCCAGGAGGAGGAACTACTGACTATGCCATTGAAATTTTTCATCATGCTATCAAGCATGGAAATTATGTTTGTTTTTTGGAAAAGAATAGAGCCCTTCCAATGATGTATATGGACGATGCTATTCGTGCTACAATAGAACTAATGGAAGCCGATAAAGAAAAAATTTCTATAAGAAGTAGCTATAATGTTGGTGGCATTTCATTTACTCCTTTTGAAATCACTCAGGAAATAAAAAAGACACTTCCAAATTTTGAAATCTCATACAGTCCAGATTTTAGAAATGAAATTGCAAAATCTTGGCCTTCGCATATTAACGATCAGGTAGCAAGAAAGGACTGGGGTTGGAGGCCTAACATTGATTTAGATCAAATGTGTCAAACTATGTTGAAACAACTAAAAACGGATTTTGTGTAACCTTTTTAGTCACATTTTCTGTTTAAAACAATCAAAATTCCCAAATTTTATTTTAACTTTTACATGTAAATTAATGTTTATTCTTTAATAAATGCAATATTATTTAGTAAGTTTAAATGTTATTTTTTGATAAATTTTATAATGAAAGTTTTAATTTATAGCCTAGGATTTTTCTTTTTAATTTCTGATGCTTTTGCTGGTTTATCCAATAAGTTATATACTGGTCAAACAGTAATAATGGATTCAATTAATAAAATTATTGAGGGTAAAAAAGAAGGTTACTGGATTATTTATGGTAAGATGAGAAATCTCGAAGAATACATGGATGACGAGGTTATTGAGGAAGGAACTTATAAAAACAGTAGAAAAGAGGGGGTTTGGAGAAAATATTATCCAGGTGGTCAGATAAAAAGTGAAATAACATATATTAAAGGAAGGGCAACGGGGGCTTTTAAGGTGTATTATAAAAATGGGCAATTAGAAGAAAAAGGGAATTGGAAGGGACGTATTTATACTGGCTCATTTGAACGTTACTATGAAGATGGGACACTCTCTCAAAAAAAAGAGTTTAATGAAAAAGGAAAGACTGAAGGAGTAGTGGAGTATTACCATTCAAATGGTCAACTTGAGCTTTCTTTTACTACCGACAATGGAAAAGAATCGGGAACAGCAACCAGGTTTTGGCCAAATGGTGATTTAAAAGAGACAATTGAGTTTAATGAACTAGGAGAAGGGTCAAGTTCAGGAATTGTTGATCGAATAAATCCTGCTGTAGAACTTCCTGTTTTCAGCAATGAAGAAGAAGAGCAGGAAACTGGAATTATTGCTGCCGGAGATGTTAATATAGGATCTAACAAAGAAGTTGAGGCTCCTAAAGAACTTTCTGATGGTTATCACAAAACCTATAATGACAATAAAGACATTTTAATGGATGGTGAGTTTTTGGGTGGGAAGCTTTGGAATGGAAAGCATTACATCTACGATGAAAATGGTTTACTTGAAAAGATTGAAGTTTACAAGGAAGGAAAGTTTGCTGGTACTGGAGTCATGTAGTTTCTAAGCTGTTTATTTTTTGAATAAATTCATTGAATTCTGAAACAGCATTTTTAAAGTCAGAAGTGTTTTGTAATTGTATCGATCGAATTAATCCTTTTGTTTTTTTAAGTTGTATAAACCATCTATAGTTTAGCATAGCTAAAATTGGTAAGCTTAAAAGGTATAGAATCCCGATTTTCCATCCTAAAATTAGAGTTACAACAATTGTTTGAATACTCCAAAAAACAATAAATAGAATCACTCCCATTGACATCTTAATTGAACTATGAAAATGCGGGTCCTTAATTTTCTTTTCTACAAGAATAACAGGAAGTTTGTAAGGGATATAGTTGCTTACTAAACCAACCAAATGAAAAGGAAACAAAAAAAGTAAAGCAAGAGATTTAAAAATAGCAACAGCTAATGAATTCTTTCCGTAAAGGTGAGTAGGTTTTAATTGATTGCTTTTTAAGTAATTAAAAATAGACTTAGAAAGGCTTTCTATTGTAAGAAATGATTTGTTGGAAACAGTTTCTAATTTTTCAAGTTTTGAAACTAAGTTTTGTTGTGAAGCTAAGTTCTCTTTTAAAGTGGAGTTCTTACTCATATCTTGCTCTAAAAGCCATATTATGTTAGTATATGTTGAATAATTTTCAGATTGAATGTTAAGAACTAATGACTCTAATTTCAACTTAATTTCGTCCATTAAATGGTTAATGGTACTATTGGGGTCTTTTTCAAAAGAGGGGTAATAGGCTTCTAAATTAATTGGATCAGAAATGTTAATAAAAAGACTAGCCCCCATGTTAGTATGGTTGCTGTAATCAAGACCAACAGGAACAATATAATAAGGCTTTGAAAAACCGTATTTTTTAGCTGCACCAAGACCTATTCTAGCAATTCCCTTTTTAAGGGGTCTTAGTTTTTTTTGATTGTTGTGATTTCCTTCAGGAAAAATTAAAACACAACCGTTATTTTCAAGAACATCATAACATTCGTTAAAAGTATCTTCATTTTTCACAATGGTATTTACACCATCCCTTTGACGATAAATGGGAAGCATGTAAATACTCCTTAGGATTTTATTGGCTAATTTTTTTTTAAAAATATCAGCCCTAGCCAAGTAATAGGCATTTTTATTTAGTTGAGATGAGAGAACAACAGGATCCATGAATGCATTTTGATGATTAATTGCAAATAAAACACCAGCATTTTCAGGAATTTTGTTTAACCCAGCAACTTCAAATTTTTTATAAAATGTTCTGTTCCCTAGGCGAACAATTCCATAGCCAATCTTATAATTCAAAGACCAATTTTTAAACCAGTAGCTAAAAGTCATTTATCTAAGCGTTGCGTTAAATTTTTTAAAATAAGTTTCTTGAATTGATGACATCGCTTTATCTATCTCTTTGTCTGTTAAAGTATGGTCTTCGTGAAGCAACTCAAATCTTAAAGCATAAGATTTTTTTCCTTTTGGAGTGCCTTTGCCTTTATAGATGTCAAATAGGTGTACGTTCTTAAGAATTTTTTTATTGGTTTTTGAAGCAGCTTCTTTTAACTCTCCAAAAGATATATTCCCATCTATTAATAAAGACAAATCTCTATAAACCTTTGGAAATTTAACAATCGGAGCAAATTTTATGTTTTCACTTGATATTTTTTCTTGCAATTTATTCCAATTTATATTAGCGACATAAACAGGGTTTTTAATTCCAATTGTACTTTTTAGTTCGCTTGAAATCGCACCTATTTCACCAATCAATTCTTTTCCAATAGCTATCCCCATTCCATATTCATACATTGAATTGTTTAATTCAACATAGCTCATAGGGGAGGTTAATTTTAAAGAGTTGAAAATTTTATTGACTATTCCCTTTAGTTGAAAATAGGAAACTTCAGACTTTGCATTAAACCAGTGCTCTCTATTTTGAAGACCGTTTAAAGCAATAACAAGGTTCTCTTGTTCATAAAAAGCATTATCAATGCATTTGTATACTTTTCCAAATTCAAAAACTCTCACATTATGCTCTCCATTTTTGTAATTGTAGTTCACAACTTCAAGCGCATTAAAAATTAAAGACTGACGCATTACTTCGGTATCCTTACTGAGCGGATTTAAAAGTTGAACGTGATGCTGATCTTTTAATTCAGCAAAAGAACTGGAATGAATATATTTTCTTGAAGTAAGAGAGTTAGAAAGTATCTCAGTAAGTCCAGTATCTACAAGAGCATTACTGATTTTATTTTTTATAACATGTGAGCTTGAGTAGTTCGTTAGGTTTACCGAGGAATTTATTTTAGTAGGTTCTGGTGCAGAATTAAACCCGTAGATTCTCAATATTTCTTCAGCAATATCCACCTCTCTTTTTACATCTACTCTGAAGGAGGGAACCTGTAAAGAGGCTGTTTTAGCATTGTCTTTTAAAACTTTAATATCGAGATAGTTTAGTATCTCTAACATTTTTTTTGGACTTAAAGTAGTGCCACATAATGAATTGATTCTGGAAAAAGAAATATCAATATAATGGTCTTTAATTGGCGATGGATAATTATCATGTAAAGAAGAAGATACTTTTCCACCAGCAACCTCTAAGATTAAATCTACCGCTTTTTTAAGCGCGGCAAGTGTCATGTTAGGATCTACACCCCGCTCAAACCGAAAAGAAGCATCTGTATTTAAGCCATGTCTTTTAGCTGTTTTTCTAATGGTGTGTGGATCAAAGTAAGCACTTTCAATAAAAACAGAAGTTGTGTTTTCAGAAACACCAGAATCTTCACCTCCAAAAACACCAGCAATACACATTGGCTCTTCGCTGTTGCAAATCATAAGATCGTCTTCATTTAGTGTCCTTTCAACTCCATCAAGAGTTGTAAATAGATCATCTTTTGTGGCATTTTGAACAATAATTTTATTGCCTTTAATTTTAGACAAATCAAAGGCATGTAACGGATGACCAAGGTCATGAAGAACAAAATTAGTAACGTCAACAATATTGTTTTTTGGCTTTAAGCCAATAGATTTCAACCTATCTCTTAACCACTGAGGACTTTCTTTTACATTAACTCCTGAAATAATTTTACCTGAATATCTTGGACAACCAACAGTATTTATCACTTCTAATTGAAAGTCTTCTTTTTGACTTTTTTTAGAAATAGAACTTTCCATTTTTAAGGAAGTTGACTTAGGAACTATACCTTTAAATTTAAGTGCTACCAATAAATCTCTTGCCACCCCAAAGTGACCCATTGCATCTGCTCGATTAGGAGTAAGCCCAATTTCAAAAATAGTGTCTGTCTGTAATTTAAAATAGTCCTTTGCTTTTGTTCCTACAGGAGCGTTTTTCTCAAGAACAAGTATACCTTCATGGCTATCTCCGAGACCTATTTCATCTTCTGCGCATATCATCCCCATTGATACTTCGCCCCTAATTTTTGCTTTCTTTATTTTAAAAGGTTCGTTATTGATTGGGTAAATTGTAGTTCCAGGAAGAGCAACAATGACTTTCTGCCCTACTTTAACATTTGGTGCTCCACAAACAATAGGGTAGCTTTCTTTGTCACCAACATTAACTAAAGTCGTTTTAAGTCGGTCTGCATTAGGGTGTGGATTTACATCTTCAATCATCCCAATGATTAAACCTTCTAGTGCTCCTTCAATAGAATTGTAAGCTGAGGATTTTTCAACTTCTAGACCTATGTCTGTTAGCAAATCAGAGACTTGAGCTGCCGGAAGATCTATTGGAAGTATAGTTTTTAGCCAATTGTAAGAAATTTTCATAGTTATTTATATAAATCTATATGAGGCACAAAAGTAACGTTTTATGTTTTAAGGAATTAAAAATTCAATAAGTTCAATTACAAAATAAAATATTTTTATATTTGCCGACCAAAATGATGGTGCCTTAGCTCAGTTGGTAGAGCAATGGACTGAAAATCCATGTGTCCCTGGTTCGATTCCTGGAGGCACCACATTATAAAGGGAAGCAATAGCTTCCCTTTTTTTAGGGCTGGATAATTTTTAAACTACTTCTCCCATAATTTTGATCCCAAACCGTTAGAATATGGAACTGGCTTTCTAGCTTTGGAAGAATAAGCTGTCTTTCGTTAGTTTCTTTAAAATAAATAAGCTTCCCAATTGAATTTATAACACTTATTGATTTTTCTGCCGAACTTTTAAAGTTTATAGTAATACAATCATTAGTGTAATTTAACGTAAATGGTTTGTGTTCTTTTATTGATAATCCAGAAATTGAAATTGTTTGGTAAGAAGTGTCAGAAGTGCAATTTAAAAACGCAATTAACTCTACCAAATAATTGCCATTATCTAAATATTCATGATTAGGATTTAAAGAGTTTGATGTGCTTAAATCTCCAAATTTCCATAATACTGAATCTATATTTGTGCTGTTTAATGAAAAAGAAGCTAAAGAACCATTTATTGTGTAATTAAATCCTGCAACTGCATCATTAGCTCCGATTCTCCAGTTGTCAAGGCTATCAATTACAACTAATTTAGCGGCTTGTTGGAGGGTATGGGCATCGGTTTGGCTTAGACTAGAGTTAAAGGTAGATCCTAAAGGAGATTTTCTGAAAATAGTTGAATAATGAACACATGCTGCTAAATAACTTCCATATATACTTGGGTGACTTCCATCAGCTGTATATAAGTTTATGGAAGGATGATTGTCTCTAATGTATTTCCAAGCTGCTCCCACAGGACTTACGGTACATTCATTGTCTATACTCATTTGTATGTAGCTTTCTCTAAGTCTTGCTTGCATGCCATCATAGGTGCATAGTGGTGGGTAGTTGGCACAATTTCCTTGATCTCCATTTTCTCTTCCCCAAGTCATAAAAAAAATAGGCTCGGTACACGGATTGGCAGATAAAATTGAATCTACCAATAATGAGGCATATGGAAAACAATCTGACGCCACTTGAAAAGGGGGGAAAGAAGGTAGCTGAGATTGTTCTTGTAAAATAACATGATCCCAATTTCCAGCTGAAATTTTAGTCAATGAAGTGGTATTGGTAGAGTGTTGGTTAAAAGTATATCCTCCGGGGGTGTTGCTATCCCAGAAAATGGTGTCTCCAAAAGAAAGAGCAATATCTGAAGTAAGCTGAGGTAAAGAATGGTAATATGTGTAGCTGTTTCCTAAAAAAAGAACGTTTTTAGTTTGACTAAAACACGTCACCCAAAAAAGGCAGCAAAGAATTGAAAGGTAGTTCATGAGTTTTTTAAACCTAAAACGGTTTTTATTTGTTAGGTTGCTTTGAGTTGTTGAGGTTAATTTATGTTTCAACAAAAAAAGTATCCTTAAAAATATCAAATCTGATTTGTTATTTTTGTCGATAGTGGTAAATCAAGTTAAAAATAATAACACCAAGCTTTTAATTGTATTTTATGCACTTATAGGTTACATTATTTTACAATTCATGTGGTGGGCTTATCACATCATAAATTTAACCAAACAATTAAATAACGATCAAGACTATATATTACGTAGGATTGGTATGATTGCTGGAGAGGCGTTTGTGTTTATTGTAATAATAAGCCTAGGTGTTTTTTATGTAGTTCG
Source organism: Crocinitomicaceae bacterium (assembly GCA_002716065.1). Taxonomy (GTDB): domain Bacteria; phylum Bacteroidota; class Bacteroidia; order Flavobacteriales_D; family Parvicellaceae. The sequence goes on from PAZE01000045.1 coordinate 56,591, forward strand.
CTCCTTTCGAAAAGAATTTAAACTAGCACAGCGTCAAAAAAACTTTTCACTTTCTGTTACCCATGAGCTAAAAACACCTATTGCTTCAAGTAAACTTTTTTTAGAAACATTGCTAAATAGAGAGCTTAAGGAAAATAAAAAGAAAGAACTATTAGAGAAAGTAATTCTAGATCAAGATCGTTTACAGAACTTAGTTGACAACATTTTAATGGCAAGTAATGTTGCCGAAACTGATTTAGAGCTAGTATTGGAAGAAATTTCATTGTTTCATTTGATTGAAAAGGCGTCTGAAGGTTTTCCAAAAACACATAAAATTATTAATGAAGTTAATAAAGAGCTTAACGTTATTGTTGATGAGTTTTATTACATTTCTGTAATTCAAAATTTATTAGGAAATGCCATAAAATACTCTCCAAATGGTTCGGAAATTTATTGGCGGTCTTTTACTATTTCTGGAACAAATTATTTTTCTATTTCAGATAAAGGGTGTGGAATACCTAAAAAAGAAAGAAGAAAAGTGTTTGAAATGTTTTATCGAATAGATAATGAAGAGACAAGAACATCTAAAGGCACCGGATTGGGATTATATTTAGTGGAAAACATAGTTCGATTACATAAAGGAGAGATTAGTATTGCTGATAATAAGCAAGGTTGTGAATTTATCATAAAAATAAGCTAGTAGTAATGCGGAAAAAAGTAGGTCTTATAATATTAGATGGATGGGGTTTCGGAAAAGGAGATTTTTCTGATGGGGTTCATTTAGCCAAAACCCCTTATTTTGATTCCTTACTAAAGGAATATCCAAATTCTACTTTAGTTACTTATGGTGAAAAAGTGGGTTTGCCTGAGGGCCAAATGGGCAATTCCGAAGTTGGGCACATGAATATTGGTGCAGGAAGAATTGTTTATCAAGATTTATTAAGAATTGATAACGCCATTAAGGACGGCTCTTTTTTTAAAGAAAATGAGCTGCTTAGGGCATTGGAATACGCTCAAGAAAACAACAAGAAAGTTCACCTTATGGGTTTAGTTTCAAAAGGGGGTGTTCATTCTTCATTTTATCATTTGTTGGCATTGTGTGATTTGATAAAAGAAAAAAAGGTTGATAATTGCTTCATACATGCGTTTACTGATGGAAGAGATTGTAATCCTAAAACTGGAATTTCTTATTTAAAAGAGCTGGAAAATTACATCTCAAACTCTTCAATTAAAATTGCTTCTATTATCGGTAGATATTATGCTATGGATAGAGATAACAGGTGGGAAAGAATAAAAAAAGCCTATAACCTTTTAGTAAAGGGAGATGGAGAGTCGTTTTCATCCGTATCTTCTGCAATTAACTCTAGCTATGAAAATGGAATTACAGATGAATTTATTCTTCCCTCCAAAATAAACAATGTAAACGGGTTAATTCAGCAAGGAGATGTGGTTATTTGTTTTAATTTCAGAACAGACCGTTGTAGGGAAATTTCTAAAGTTTTAACTCAAGAAGATTTTCCTGAATTTCAAATGAAAACAATTCCCTTACACTATGTTACAATGACCAATTATGATAAAACATTTGAAGGGGTAAATGTAGTCTACAAAAAAGAAAATCTTTCCAATACTCTTGGAGAGGTGATTTCAACTGCTAAAAGAGCTCAGCTAAGAATGGCTGAAACTGAAAAATATCCACATGTTACATATTTTTTTAATGGAGGTAAAGAGCAGCCCTTTGCTTTGGAAGACCGTATAATGGAAAATTCTCCTAAGGTAAAAACCTATGACTTAAAACCTCAAATGAGTGCGTTTGAACTAACTGATGCTGTATGTAAACAAATTGAAAAAGAAAAACATGATTTTATTTGTTTAAATTTTGCCAATCCAGATATGGTTGGACACACAGGAAATAAAAATGCAATTATTCAAGCCTGTGAGGTAGTGGATAAATGTTTAGAAAGAGTAATTGAGTTAGGTAAAAGAAAACAAATTTCCTTTATTATTATTGCTGATCATGGTAATGCAGATGTTATGGTAAATGAAGACGGCACTCCAAATACTGCCCACTCGTTAAATTTGGTTCCGTTTATAGTTGTTGATAGAGCTTTTAAATACGTCAATGATGGTATTTTAGCTGATGTTGCTCCATCTGTCTTAGCGTTAATGGATATTCAGCAGCCTGGGCAAATGACGGGTAAATCGTTATTGATATAATTACCTTATAAGGTGAACATATCCGGAAATGGTTCTTCTAACCTCCTCTTTTTTATGCTTATTGTACTCATATTTTACAGAGTTAGGAGTAACTACATAGAAGTAAACACCATCATTTAATTCATTTCCAGTTTTGTAGTTGGTGCCGTCCCAGTCATATTGATAATTTTCCATTTCATAAACGATCTTACCCCATCTGTTAAAAACAACAATCGTTGGATTAGGATAATCATCAAGATTTACAGGAATAAAATAATCATTGTTACCATCCCCATTAGGAGTAAATATATTAATTTCTTCAAGTGGACACTGTACCCAAACGGTAGTAGTATCTGAAATAGGATCTCCACACCCATCAGTTATGGAAAGGTAGTAGTCCTGAGTGGCAAATGGGGCAACTGATGTTGAATTACTTGTACTTGACCCGTCTGACCAAGAAAAACTATAGGGTTGCAATCCTCCTCCCCAATCTCCTTCAAGAAGGAATGGGCCATCTAGTTCAGGACATATGTTCACACTGTCAGGAAGTGTCAGATAAAGTGGAACATAATCAGTTATGGTAAGCGAAGCGATTAAGGTATCCCAGCCACTACAAGTTTCATAGTAAATGTAAATGGTAACATCTTCATTTGGATCATTTAAGGTATCCAAAGTAGGGTTAACAAAAATGGTGTCACTTGAAACACCAGCAGGAATTGTTAAACTATCTGGGATCTGATTGTAATCAACTCCATTTGTTGCAGAACCTACAACATCAAACTGAACGGTAAAATCCTGTGTTGTGTCCGAAATAGCAAATGCAAAATAGGCGCTATTACACCCTTCATAAAGAAGTGTATCTCCATTTGCAATTCCAGCTTCAACGGAAACACCAGCGGAGCTAAAACTACCTCCTTCTAAAAATACTCCAGAGTCAAAGGAGGTGTCACCAGCATCTGCAATAGCTAATTTAATATGGTAAGTCTGATTACATTGAACAGCATAAGCAGCCTCTAAAACAACTGTAATGCCATCCAACTGAGTTACGGTTGGGTCAGTATTTTGGGGCGCAGAAAACCCATCACCATTATCAATATAATAAGAAGAATTAGAAACATTGTTAACATTGTTTATACTAACAGCAGTATTGGTTCCTGGAATAGTAGCAATATTTACAGCGTTATTTGAGTAAGAACCTGTTATTCCAGGACCACTCAAGAAAAACCCAAACACATCATTAAAAGAGGAGTTTACCCATTCTAAATATTCTTCAGATCCAAAAACATAATTAAATTTCACGGAGTCTCCAATAGGAATAAAATCAAATTCAATCACACAAGCGTCATTGGTTCCATTGGGGTTTACAATAACATCAAGGTCTACATCATTTTGCCCCATATTGCCACCACCGAGTGTTGTGCTTCCACTATTGTTAGGCCCAACTACAAGCTGAGCATCTCCAGTAGCCATAACTAATCCATTGTTAATTCCAATAGTTGAATTAGTAGCACTAAAAGCCCCAACTTGACTAACGGTTACATTGGCAGAACCTCCATTATATTGAACATTACTTATTGTTACACCTGCTCCAACAAGTACATTTTGAACGTATTGTTCTACTGTCATAGTGTTTGATGTTACAGTAATTTGTGCAAAAAGGACGGAACTCAGTAGCAAAGCAATTAATACAGTACTATATTTATACAAAGTCATCTCAGAATATTTTTTCATAGACATCTAACGTTAAACAAAGGTTGCTTGAGTTAAAGAATAGGCTTTCCATTTTCTCATATTGGTTATATTTGGCAGTTCTAAAAAGAGTATAATGGTACAATTAAATCAATTCATCAACCAAAACAAAGATAGATTTTTACAGGAATTAATAGAATTGCTAAAAATCCCTTCAGTTAGTGCAGATTCTAAGTTTAAAAATGATGTTCGCTCAGCTGCTCAATTCATTAAAAACAAATTAGTGGAAGCCGGTGCTGATTCTTGTCAGGTTTTTGAAACAAAAGGCCATCCAATTGTGTATGGAGAAAAAATTATAAATAAGCAATACCCTACTGTTTTGGTTTATGGCCACTATGATGTGCAGCCTGCAGATCCATATGAACTTTGGGACTCAGATCCTTTTGAGCCAGTTATTAAAACTACTTCTATTCATCCTGAAGGAGCTATTTTTGCCAGAGGAGCTTGTGATGATAAAGGACAAATGTATATGCATATTAAGGCTTTTGAAGCAATGATGAAAACCAACTCACTTTTATGCAACGTTAAGTTTATGATTGAAGGAGAGGAAGAAGTAGGTTCAGAAAATTTAGAAACGTTTATTAGAGCTCAAAAAAGCTTACTTAAAGCTGATGTTGTTTTGGTTTCAGATACGGGAATTATTGCCAACGATACACCATCAATATGTGTTGGTCTAAGAGGGTTAAGTTATGTTGAGGTTGAGGTAACTGGACCAAATAGAGATTTACACTCTGGGTTATATGGTGGTGCTGTTGCTAATCCAATTAACATCTTAACTAAGATGATTGCATCATTACACGATGAAGATTCAAAAATAAATATTCCAGGCTTTTATGATGATGTTGAAATTGTTAGTGACGCTCAAAGAGAAGAGATGTCTAAGGCTCCTTTTAATTTGAAGGATTATCAAGATGATTTAGAAATTAATGCTGTGCATGGTGAAAAAGGATATACCACTAATGAGAGAAATTCAATTCGTCCAACTTTAGATGTTAATGGTATTTGGGGTGGATATATTGGAGAGGGAGCAAAAACAGTTTTACCCTCAAAAGCATATGCAAAAATTTCAATGAGATTAGTTCCTAATCAGAGCTCAAAGAAAATAACGGAGTTATTTCAGCATCATTTTAACGCAATTGCTCCAGATTCTGTTAAGGTAAAAGTAACGCCTCATCATGGAGGTGAGGGAGTAGTAGTTCCAACAAACTTTAAAGGTTTTGTTGCTGCAAGTAAAGCTATGGAAGAAACATTTGGGAAAAAACCAATTCCTGTTCGAAGTGGGGGAAGTATTCCAATAGTCCCATTATTTGAGGAAGTTCTTGGGCTTAAAACAATTCTTTTAGGATTTGGATTAGATTCAGATGTCATTCATTCTCCAAATGAGCATTACGGAGTATTTAATTATTTTAAAGGTATTGAAACCATTCCATTGTTCTATAAATACTTTAATGAGGAGAAAACCCGTTAATCCCTTAATGAAATATTTTTCTATTTTAGGAATTGTAGGTTTATTGCTTTTATCCTCCTGCATTACTTTTAAAGAGGTAAAGTTTGAAGGAGTTGATAACGTTAGTTTTGGAAAGGTAAAACAGGGCATTATTCCACTAATTCTTGATCTTAAAATAGATAACCCCAATAGCTTTTCAATTAAACTAAAAAAAGGAGAGGTTGATGTTTTTATAAATAATCAATTTCTAGGAAAATCTTCTCTTAGCGATAAAATAATTATCAAAAAAGAAAAACTAGGTGTTTACCCATTAGTTATAAACACTTCATTTTCTGCTTTAACTAAAGCAGCATTATCTTCTTTTGGAGCACTTCTTGGTAAAGAAGTTGTTTTAAAGGTCGATGGAAAAATCATCGTTAAAGCTCATGTGATTAGAAAGAAAATTGAGGTTAATTTTTCTGAGCCAATTGACCCCTCGTTGTTGCTTAACATGTAGTGCGTAATTACTTTACGTAGTAGCTAGTGATATTAGTGTTGTAATCATTAATAATTAGCTATGAATACTTTACAAATACAACCCTTAAATTCAGTTAAAGTAAATTTTATTATACATGAAAAAGGAGATGAATTCTTCCTGTTGAACTGTGTCTGTAATAGAAATAATAAAGAATACTTTTCCAATATTCCAATTAGCTGTAATGCTTTTTATAAAATTTTAAATCTTCTGGTTCCAAACTTCATTGATCAATTTTCCAATAAGTTGTTTAATTCTGAATTTCCAATTAATGAAGTAAGTCCAAAAGAAATTATTAAAACTGATTTATATGTTGACTTTAATGACGTTGTTCAACCTGTTGAAATGATGAAAATATGTGCTTAACAAATCAATAAAACCGTAAAACTATGAGAAATTTAAATTTTCACCAATACAACCCCCAACCATTACCAAAGCTGGGAATAATTACTACTTTAATTGAGCTCTCTAAACATGATTTTATTTATGTGCTACGAAAAATAAAAAATGGAGATCCAGTTTCTTTTGTTTTAGATAGCAGTAGATTTTGGGATTCAGCATCAATAGCGGTTTATTACAAAGGATATAAATTGGGTTACCTTGCAAAAGGTATAAATACTATTGTGAAAAAAGCTTTGTCTAAAAACAACCATATAGAAGCAGTAATTCAAAAAAATAATTTTAAAGGAGTTAATTCATTTGAATCAATTGATTTAATGATTAAAATACATTAACAAAATCTATTTGTAAATCCAGCTAGATGGATTTTCAGTAGCAAGACCATTTGAGGTTATTTTCCATATTTCAAAATGAGCTTCAGAAATATTTTTGCCGTCTGTATTTACAAGGCTGCCTAAAACCTGTTTGGTTTTGATTTGATCGCCTTTTTTTACATAAACGTCTTTCAAATTGGAGTATACGGTTCTGTACTGACCATGACTAACCATCACCACTTTTCCTGCTCCAGGTATAATTAAAACACTCGTAACCTTTCCGTTAAAGACAGCCCTCACCTTAGCTTGTTTTTCAGTGGTTATGTCAATACCATTATTATCTACTGTTGCTGTGGATACAATATCGTGTCGATGTTTTCCATATTTTCCAGTAATCTCTCCTTTTTCTACAGGCCAAGGGAGTTTCCCTTTGTTACTAATGAAGTTTTTAGAAAGTGCATTTGCTTCAGGTGTAAGGGTAAATTTATTTTTTGTTTTTTTAATTGTTGCTGAAATTTCTTTTTCTATTGCTTTACGAATAGCTAACGCAATTTTCTGTTTTTTCTTCTGTTGAGCGCTAAGAATAGATTTATATTTATTTTCATCTGCTTTTAGCCTTGCAAATGTTTCTTGCTGTTGTTTTTTGTCTTTAAGGTATTCTGCTTTTTCATTATTTTTAATTTTTGAGATTGCTTTTTTAGCCGTGATTTTTTCCTCTAAAGACAAAATTTTATCTTCTAAAACGGCTTGGTTTTTTTCAATTTTTTCAATTTGATTTTGCCTATAATCTTTATAGTGTTGAATGTATTTCATTCTATGAAAAGCTTCTGTAAAAGTTTCAGCTGAAATGATGTATAGATACTTAAAATCTGTATTTCTATTTTTGTATGCATGAATCATCATTTGTGTATATTCTTGCTTTAGATTAGAAATACTGTTCTGAATTGTTAGTATTTGTTTTTTCGTATTCTGAACTTGCAGATCTAATTTTCTTATCTGATAATTGTAGTGAGACACAAGTTCCTCTCTATAGGCAATTTGATGTTGAATAATGCCTAATTCTGCAAGAGATAGCTGCTCAGAATTTCTAGTTAGTTTAATGAGGTTTTTAGTGTTTTTGATTTTTTTTACTAGCTCTTTTTCTTTTTCTTTTAATTGATCACTTTTTTTTTGTCCAACAGCATGGAAAAAAGAGCCAAATAGCATTAACAGTATAAGAATAACAGACTTATTCATTGATGGGTAATTTTATCTTGCTGTAATTTTGAGATATTTTAAAAGGAAAAGTCAGTTGGCTGTTAAATTTAAAGTTGGGTTGATATTCTAGACGAACAGAAGCAGTATCGGAATTGTTTATTAGCACAATTTCTGATTCCATTGGAAATAAACCTTGATCAAATTTTCTCCAATTCATATACTTGGTAAGTAAGGTTCTATTTTTTTCCAGAAAATTGATTTCAACTTTTGTACATTTAAAAATGTCAGGATTAATCCAATAGCGATAGATTATTTCATCGTCAATTGATTTGTGAAAAGTGAGTACTTTATCAATTTTCTTTGGTTTAATGGATGAAAGTAGATAACAACCGTTATTTATACTAGCATAATATTTTGCTTGTTTATTAAGCATAATAGCCTTTGCATTAATAAAATCTTCAATTAAATAATAATCTAAAGACGAATTAATTAGTTTTTCCAGCTCTTTATAATCTCCAAAAAAGTACACTTTTTTGTTTATTTTTTTTAAGAACTTTATGGAATCTTTTGAAAGTAGTGTTGTTAAAAGTTGAACACCTGATTTAGACAAATTAACCCATATCAAGCTGTCTTTTTGTATTCTAAAATTAATTTTAACAGTGTTTTTTTCATTCTTAAAAAAAAGAGTTGCAGAAGCTTTATTTTTCAGGGTTTTATAGTCCAAGGAGTGGTTGTTTAATGAATCTAGAATTTCATTAAAGGAAAGTGGTTCAACTTTTTTACTTTCTTGGCTAGTTTTTTTTAATGCGCAACCAAAAAGCAACAAAGAAATAATAATGATATATAGAATCTTATTCAATGTATTTTTTCTGCTTTATTTTTTCTAAAAGTAATTCTGAATAATCCTCTTTTTCCTGGGCCATCTCCCAATATTTTAAGGCTTCAGAAGACCTATTTAATTGGTATAATACATCTCCATAGTGTTCTAAAACTGTACCACTATTTATCCCACCATAATCTAAAGATTTTAACAACCAATACTCAGCATCAGAATAATTGCCTTCCAAAAAAAGAATCCACCCATAAGTGTCCAAGTAGCTGGCATTTTCAGCATTAATTTCTATTGCTTTTAAAATCATTTTTTTCGCTTTATCTAAAGAGCTCTTTCTTAAAGCTAAGTAATAGCTATAGTTATTTAGCGCAATAGCGCTTTTAGGGTTTAAGTCTAAACAAGCATCAAAACTTTCATCTGATTTACTGTAATTATTAGTTTTTTGGTAAGCATCACCAAGAAGTTGATAAAAATCAGCTAGTAAATAATAATCGTCTAAAATTAATTCTTTACCTGTGTTTAGAATTGATATAGCTTCAATATATTTATTGCTTCTATAATAGGCATATCCATTAAAGTAATAAAAACTTGTTTGATTGGGGAATAGTTCAATTGCTTTACGAGAGTCTTCTATTAAATCAGGTATTTTGTCAAGAGAGCTTTCCAAAAGAACCAATTGACTCCAAAGTGCAAATGATTGTTGATCAAATTCAGAAGCCTTTTTAAAATAGAGTAATGCTTTTTCAGGCTGATTATCCTGTAAATAAAAATCAGCTAGAATGGTAAAGGATTTGGAATTTTCAGGATGAACTTTTAGTAATGATTCACATAAATCGAAGATCATTTTTTTTACTTTATTGTCTTGCTGAAACTTTGTAAAAAGTTGAAGTAGGATATCAATTTTTGATTCAATGTTAACCTCTTTAGAATTGAAAGCGGGAAAAAGAAAGCTAGTTGCTTTATCGAAGTTTCCTTTTTGCATGTAAAATTGATAGAGTGAAATATTTACTACACCATTATTAGGTTCAATTGATCGGATTTTATTGTATTGAATGAGTGCTTTATCATTAGCTCCAATTAGCTCATATAGCTCTGCTAGTATCCCATAAAAACGAACTTCATTAGGGGCACTATTAATTAGTTTTTGGATCTCATTAACCGCTTTGTCAATTTCTCCAATTTGAAGATAAAGTCGATGTTTTTGAATTAAAAGCTCGGGGTTTAAGCCAATTAGCTGCTCCAATTTTGAGAGTGGAGAAATGGCTTTTTCATATTCTCCAATATTAATATAGCTATCAGATAAAGAATAGAGATACTCATATCTATTGGGGTGTTCAATTATTAATTGTTCAAAAATGGAAATTGCCTCTTTTTCTTTATTATTGGCAATGTATATTAAGGCTAAATTAAGCTTATACCATTCGTTTTCTTTCTGGTGCTTAACAGACTTAATTGCATACTCTAATGCTTTTTGCTTATTGTTTTTTTGAAGTGCTATGCCAGAAAGTTCATATAAGCTAGCACTGTTTTTAGGATCTATTTTAAGACACAAATTAAATAAAGAGTCAGCATCGTTTAAGTTGCCAAGAATTTTTTCAGTAGTTGCTTCAATTAATAATGCTTTAAGTTGAGTTTTTTGTATTGATGACTCAATTTTTATAGGGTCGTTTTTGGAGATTTTCTTTGTTGAATTACACCCATAAAACGAGACTATTAAAGCAATTAATATGGAATAAAAAAGTAACTTCAAATAAAAAAATTAAGATTTAATTTCTGTATAATCTCCAATACTTAAATCTTTCTCCTGACCAATATAGCAAGCATTATTACCAATCATTGAGTTGTTAAGAACCGCGTTTTCAATGCAAGAATTTTCTTGTATAATGGTGTTTTTTATAACACAGTTATTGATTTTTGTATTGTCGCCAATAGAAACATAAGGACCTATAATTGAATTGGTTAAGTCAACATTTTCTCCGATAAAACAAGGAGGAACTACAACGGAGTTTTTAAACTTTTCTGAACTATGTTCTTTTGAATATTCTCTGTTTAGCTCTAGAACTTTTTTGTTGGTGTTAACCGTTACATCTTTGTTCCCACAATCCAACCATTCGGTGACCTCACCGGGCTTGAAAACAACACCCTTGTTTTTCATGTTTTCAAGAGCATTGGTAAGCTGGTATTCCCCATTATCTTTAATATTATTGTCAATTAAAAATTCTAGTTCACCACACAACTGTTCACCACTTTTAAAATAGTAAATTCCAATAATAGCTAAATTGGATACATATGAATCGGGTTTTTCAACAAAGTCTGTGATTTCATTTTTTTCATTTAATTTAACTACCCCAAAAGCACTAGGATCTTCAATTTGCTTAACCCATATAATTCCATCGGAAGTATTGTCTAACTTAAAGTCAGCTTTAAAAAGTGTATCGGCAAATGCAACAACAACATTTCCTTTTAATGAATCTTTTGCGCAAAGAATGGCATGTGCAGTGCCCAACGCTTGTTCTTGATGGTAGATAGATCCTTTTGCACCAAGAGATTCTGCAATGGATATTAAGTTGTTTTCAACTTCTATTCCAAAATCTCCAATTATAAAAGCTATTTCATCTACCTTTTCATTGCAAACACTAGCTATATCTTCAACCAATCGATGAACAATTGGTTTCCCAGCAATTGGAATAAGTGGTTTAGGAATTGTTAAAGTGTGTGGTCTTAATCGGGAACCTCTTCCCGCCATAGGAACAATAATTTTCATGCTAGTTTAGTTAAATCCAGTGCTGCCAAATCCTCCAGCACCTCTAGTTGTTTTATTTAATTCTTTTACTTCAATTAATTCAGGTTGTTCAATGGAGGCGATTATTAGCTGAGCAACTCGATCTCCATCTTTAACTTCTTGTTGTTCATTTGAAATGTTCACTAATATAACTCCAATTTCACCCCTGTAATCTGCATCAATAGTGCCAGGACTATTTAATACAGAAAGCCCTTTTTTAAGAGCCATTCCACTTCTTGTTCTAACCTGTGCTTCGTAACCAGAGGGTAACTCAATAAAAAGGCCAGTTTTAATTAAAACACGTTCTAATGGACCAATAATTATTGGCAACTCAAGATTAGCTCTTAAATCCATTCCTGCAGAGTCTTTTGTTTCATAGGCAGGTAATTGATGATTAGAGCGGTTAATAATATTTATGTTCATAAAAACAACATTTTTCACGAAAGTACTACTTTTTCTTTCCCTACTTCTTTAAAATAAACGATAATAACAAATGTTAACAAAAGAAAGGTATGATAAGCAAATCCTTTCCAATTATACATTTCTAAAGCATTAAATGATAAACTAATTAGGTAAATTATTGCCCCTAAAACAATATAAAAGAGTATACTTTTTAAATTGTAAGGAATTGGATAGTATTTTCTTCCAATTAGATAGCTGACAACCATCATTGAAAAATAGCAGGCAAGTGTGGTGTATGCACAGCCAGCGAAACCGAATTTTGGAATTAACAAATAGTTTAGTCCTAAGGTTAATAAAGCCCCAAATCCAGAAATATAAGCTCCAAAAATAGTCTGTTTGCTAAGTTTATACCAAATAGATAGCGTTGTATATATTCCAAGGCAGATATTTGCTCCAAGCAAAAATGGAACAACAAACAGTCCGCTCCAATAAGATTCGTCAGGAATAAAATATTTAAACAAGTGCAGATATAATGTTATAAGAAGAAAAATGAATACAAGAACAATAACTAAATAGGTCATCATTTTTGAAATAATTTCTTTAGAGTTTTTGTCGGATTCATTTTTAAAAAAGAATGGTTCCGAAGCATAACGAAATGCTTGAATAAACATGGTGACAATCATGGTTATTTTATAGTTCGCTCCATAAATCCCATTTTGCTCTAAGGCCATTGTGAGTGATTCACTGGAACTATAATTATTAGAGATGTTCATGTCAAAGAGAATATTTTTCAGCATCGCTCTATCAAGGGTCTCATTAATTACATAGGCAAGGCCTACAAAAAGCATGGGCATGGAATAGCTGAGCATTTTCTTAAGTAAGAGAAAGTCAAATGAACCCTTAAATGACATTTCTGGTAATAAGAGCAAAAATTTAATTATGCTTGAAATTAAGTTGGAAATAAATACATAACCAACCCCAATTTCTGGGTTGTAAAGATGATTAACAATCCAATTAGTGTTTCCTGAATCGAAATTAGATTTACAGTAATAAATGAAAAATAAATTTAGCGATATGTTAACTCCAACATTAGCAAAATTGACCAGAGCAAACTTTTTTGCTCTTGCCTGAGATCTAAGCTTTGCTAGTGGAATTGAAGAAATTGCATCAAGAGCAACAATAATTCCAAACCATATAATGTATTCAAAGTGATTGGGATATTGAAGCCAATTGGCAATATCTTGAGAAAAGATGGAAATTAAAACAACAAAAAAAGAGGAAGATGTAAGTAACGAATAAAGCGTGTTTGAATAAACATTAGTTGAACGGTGTTCTTTTAAGGTTGAAAATCGAAAGTATGAGGTTTCCATTCCATAGGTAAGCAACACCACTAAAAAAGCAACATAGGCATACATTTCAGTAATGATTCCATACTGTTCATTGGTAAATTGAAGTGCATATAAAGGTGTAAGAAGGAAGTTTAAGAAACGACCAATAATACTACTTGAACCATATATTGCGGTTTGACCAGCTAATTTTTTAAAGACACTCAAACAAAGTTGTTTTTAAACAAAGAAACGAATCAATACGTAAGAATATTATAAATAAGAACCTTTCTATTAACAAGACTAGCTTAACAAAAGCAATTGAAAAATGTATTAAAAATTAGCTTTTCTTTTCTCCAAAAATGCAGTAGTTCCTTCAACAAATTCTTCAGTGCCAAAACAATTTCCAAACGCATCAATCTCCGTTTTATACCCATCAACTCCATCAACATAATTGGAGTTAATGGCTTTTAGTGCACTTTGAATTGCAAATGGGGAATTTTGAATAATTTTTTCAGCAATTTTTAACGAAAAAGACATTAAATTTTCTTGATTAACCACATGGTTAACCAACCCAATTTTTAAGGCTTCTTCTGAAGGTATCATACTTGCAGTTGTTATGAGTTCCATGGCCTTGCCTTTGCCAGCAAGTTGAGCTAAACGTTGAGTGCCACCGTACCCAGGAATAACACCCAAACTTACTTCAGGAAGTCCAAGGCGAGCATTGTCAGATGCAATTCGAATATGAGCTGCCATAGCTAATTCTAACCCTCCTCCAAGAGCAAAACCATTAACAGCTGCAATAACAGGTTTAGTTAGATTTTCTACTAGATTAAACAAGTTGTCCTGTCCTTCTTTTGATAATGCTTTTCCTTGCTCCTTGCTGAAGGAAGCAAATTCTTTAATATCTGCACCTGCAATAAATGCTTTTTCACCACTACCAGTTAGTATGATAACTCTTACTGATGAATCATTTTCAGCAGCTAAAAGTGCTGAATTTAGTTCGCTTATAGTTTGTTTGTTTAGGGCGTTAAGTTGTTTTGGTCTGTTGATTGTAATTATTGACACAGCACCATTTTTGCTAACTAAGATATTTTGATAGTCCATTACATTGTTTATTAAAAAGCAAAGAAAATCAATATTTTCTATAAATGAAGCTATTCGTTTTCAAATTATAATCTATTATTTTCGTAAAATGGATTTCAAACTGGAAAACAAGTGGAGAAAAACAATCGATAAAATTTCTGTAAATTTTGGAGAGAAGTTAGATATTCAAACGATCCTTTTTCTAATTGGTCTACAAGAGCTTAATTTAAATTTTGAAAAGCTTACAAAAGATCAAAAAGTTGAAGTAATACATGTTGGGCTTTGTACAGTTTTAGAGCCTTATGGCTATTATACTAAATTAGGGATTGATAGTGAAGGTTGGCCACATTTTGAAAACAGCAAAAAAATACCCAACGTTAAAGAAAAAGAACAAGAGCAAATTATAAAAGAAGCAATAATAGATTACTTTAACTAGATATAAACAGTTTCTTCAGTAGTAACCTCTTCTTCTATTTGAATCACAGAAACTTTAGTACCATTTACCAATAAATCTAAAACGGCAAAACCTGCTTGACCAGATTGGTAAAGGTCGTTAAAATTAAAAACAGCTTGCCCCTGCGGATTGCTTGTTGCTGAAACATCTATTCTAGTTGAATCTGGATTTCCTGATTGATAATACAGTCTTACATCAGCACCAACAACAATTTCATTAGTTGCATTTTCGCGAACATTTATTATTACAATGGTGTCTTTCTTTTTATAGCAGGAAACAATAGTAAATACAATTAGAAAAAGAAAAAAAGTAGATTTGATATATTTGTTAGTAGTCATTTAATTCAATTATGTTCTGCAAATTAAAGTACAAATGCCTTAATTTGTGCTTTCTAACAAATTTATAAAAAAATAATGATGTTTCACTATCTCCTTAAAAGGCAGTCGTATTTCAAATTTTCAATTCTTGCTTTATGTCTTTTTTGTGGAGGGTCTTTTTTTTCTATGAACAAAGACTCTGTAAAAGTTCTAATGCATACCTCTAAAGGTAAATTGACTCTTTTTTTGTACCCTGAAACCCCTTTACATCAGCAAAATTTTATTCGATTGGTTGAGTCTAAATTTTACGAAGGAGTACTTTTTCATAGAGTTATAAAAGATTTCATGGCTCAGGCTGGAGACCCTAATTCGAAAGATTCTCTTTATAATGGCTCTTTGGGAAGTACCAGTGAAGGAGATACAATTTCGGCAGAATTTGTTGCAAGGTATCATCATAAAAAGGGGGCGCTTTCAGCAGCTCGTACTGGAGATAATATGAATCCAACAAAAGCTTCAAGTGGAAGTCAGTTTTATATTGTTCAAGGAAGAAAATTTTCTACTTCTCAATTAAAAAATATGGAAGCAAGGAAAAATTCCCAAATAATAGGTGAACAACTGAACAAATTTCTACAAAAACCTGAAAACATCAATTACTTAAATCAGCTAAAAGACTTTCAAAAGCAAAACAAAAAGGACAGTATTAATTTTTTAATTGAAAGTCTAAAGCCTTTAGCAATAACTTATAGTGAGCCATTTAAATTTAGTGAGCAAGCGATTTTAGATTATTCATCTATTGGCGGCACTCCTCATTTAGATGGTGGTTATTCTATCTTTGGTGAGGTAATCGAAGGGTTGGAAATTATTGACCAAATTTGTAATACTGCTACAAGTAATGGTGATAAACCTATTGAAGATATTAAAATTATTTCAGTCAAATTAATTAAATAAGTAATGTTAGATAAAGTTCAAGAACTACAACAGTATGTTAATTCTTTTTCTGCAACTTCTTTGGAAGAATTGGAGGATTTTAGAATTTCTTTTTTGGGTAAAAAGGGGAAAGTGACTTTACTTTTTAATGAGTTTAGAAATGTTCCTAATGATCAAAAGAAAGAATTTGGAGGCCAACTTAATAAACTAAAAAAGTCTGCCCAAAATAGGATAATAGAATTAAAACAAGGAATATCTTCTTCTCAAAATCATTCAAATTTAGATATAGATTTAACTGCTCCTGCTCAACCCTATGAGTTAGGTTCAAGACACCCTATATCAATTGTTAAAAATGAAATTATTGAAATTTTTTCTAGTATTGGTTTTTCCATTTCTGAAGGTCCTGAAATAGAAGATGATTGGCATAATTTTTCTGCGCTAAACTTCCCTGAAAATCACCCTGCAAGGGATATGCAGGATACTTTTTTTATATCTAAAGAAATTGCCCTTAGAACACATACATCATCTGTCCAGGTTAGAGAAATGGAAAACAATCAACCTCCAATTAGAACCATATCTCCAGGGAGAGTATTTAGAAATGAAGCTATCTCTGCAAGGGCACACTGTTTTTTTCACCAGGTTGAAGGCTTATTTATTGATAAAGATGTTTCATTTGGAGATTTAAAACAGACGCTTAATTATTTTACCAAAAAGATGTTTGGAGATTCTGCCAAAATTAGACTAAGGCCTTCTTATTTTCCCTTTACTGAGCCATCTGCAGAGCTAGATGTTTCTTGTACAATTTGTAATCAAAAAGGATGTAATGTTTGTAAATATTCTGGTTGGTTAGAAATTATGGGTTGTGGTATGGTTGACCCTAATGTTTTAGACAATTGCAATATTGATTCTACAAAATATACCGGTTTCGCTTTTGGAATGGGAATTGAAAGAATAGCACAACTAAAGTATCAAGTTAATGATCTAAGATTGTATTCAGAAAATGATTTGAGGTTTTTAGATCAATTCAAAAACGCTAATTATTAATTGGGAAAACTCCAATTGTAACCTCCCATATTTTCTAAACATTTTTTCAGCAGCATAATAGCATTCTCAACATCCTGTTTATGCACCATTTCTATAACTTGATGAATGTGTCTTGTCGGAATGGACACGGCTCCAGCAATTGAACCACCTGGGGTCATTCGTTGAATTCCTGAGGTATCTGTTCCTCCAGCAGTAAGAATTTCATTTTGCCAGGTAATTTTATTTTCAATTGCGGTTTGTTTCATAAATGACACCATTCTTGAATCACATATTGTACTGGCATCCATTATTTTAATAGCAACACCTTTTCCAAGTTCAGTAATTTTATCATGAGCAGCTGCACCAGGAACATCAAAAGCGATGGTTGTGTCAATACCGAACCCAAAATCAGGTTGAATTTCTTGAGTGGCCACATTTGCGCCTCTAATACCTACTTCTTCCTGCACAGTAAAAACTGCATATACATCAAATGCTGGATTTTTCAGTTGTTTAATTAGCTCAAGCAGAATAAAAACAGATATTCGATTGTCGAGACTTTTACAGTTAAAGCAGTCTCCCATTTTAATAAAGGCTCTTTCTCTAGTTATGGGATTGCCAACTTGAATATATTTTTCCACTTCTTTTTTCGGCATTCCCATGTCAATGAAAAAGTCAGTTGTTTTAGGAACTTTATTTTTTTCTTCAGCACTCATAACATGTAAGGGCTTTGAGCCCATAACACCGATTAAATCTTTTTTCCCATGGACAATTACTCTCTGAGAAGTAAGTGTTTTTGGATCAAACCCACCAAGAGTATGAAAGCGAAGAAAACCATTGTCATCAATATGGGTAACTATAAATCCTATTTCATCCATATGCGCGCCAAGCATTACTTTCTTAGCACTATTTTTTCCTTTTATTAAGACAGTAAGATTTCCCATATTGTCTATTGTATAGGATCTTTTTTCTTTTGTTAATTCAGAAATAATTAAATTTCTTATCCTGTCTTCAAATCCTGAAGTGCCTGCAGTTTCACAGATATTTTTCAAAAGAGATGTATTCATAGTGTTTTTTGGTTATTCTACTTGACTTAGTTTAAGCATATTTGTTTTTCCGGCATCAGAAATAGGCATACTAGCCGTGTTAATTATTAAATCCCCGAATTCAACTAACCCATTTGTTTTTAAAAATAATTTGAGGTCAGAAATGGTATCATCAGTACTAACCATTTTATCGTAATAAAATGTTTGAACCCCCCAAACTAACGAAAGAGAAGAAAGTAAGTTTTTGTTTTTAGAAAAAACATAAATTGAAGATCTTGGTCGCTGACTGGAAATTTTAAATGCTGTGTAGCCAGAATGGGTCATAGTTATAATCGCTTTAGCTTGTACTCTTTTAGCAAGCCTGCATGCATTAAAGCAAATAGAGTCAGTAATGAAACGTTCATGGTTTTCAGTTGGCTCTTCCTCTTGATTGTATAGATCAGTATATGAACTTTCTACTTCAGTAATAATTCTATTGATTATTTTAACTACCTCTTCTGGATTTTTTCCAACAGACGTTTCTCCACTAAGCATTACTGCGTCTGCTCCATCCATAACCGCATTAGCTACATCATTAACTTCAGCTCTTGTTGGAGTAATGTTCTCCATCATGCTTTCCATCATTTGTGTAGCAATAATAACAGGCTTAGAAAGTTTAAGCGATTTTTTAACGATATCTTTTTGAATTAGCGGCACACTTTCAAGAGGCATTTCCACTCCTAAATCGCCTCTCGCAACCATAATTGCATCAGCAACTTTAAGGATTTCATCAAAAGTGTTGACAGCTTCAGGTTTTTCAATTTTAGCAATTACTTTAGCTTTTCCATTTAGCTTTTCAATAGCATTTTTTAGTTCGATT
Source organism: Crocinitomicaceae bacterium (assembly GCA_002716065.1). Taxonomy (GTDB): domain Bacteria; phylum Bacteroidota; class Bacteroidia; order Flavobacteriales_D; family Parvicellaceae. The sequence goes on from PAZE01000045.1 coordinate 75,433, forward strand.
ACATCGTCTGCACTTCGAACAAAAGAAAAACCAATCCAGTCTACTTCATTTTTTATGGCTACTTTTAAATCTTCAAAGTCTTTTTTTGTTAGGCTTGGGGTAGAGATCTTAGAGTTGGGAAGGTTAACTCCTTTGTTGGAATAAAGTTGACCTCCTTCGATTACCTTAGTTACAACTTTAGAAGAGCCATCAGTACTAATCACTTCAAGAATAATTTTCCCATCATCCAATAATATTTTCTCACCGGGATTGACGTCTTTGGGAAGATCTAAATAACTAATTTGTGCTGAATTTAAGCTACCTTCTTTTATGGTGGTGTCTAAAGTAAACTCTTCACCTTCAATAAGGGCAACACCTTCTTTTGGCATAGAGCCAATTCGGATTTTTGGCCCCTGCAAATCTGCTAAAATAGAAGTTTCAATAGAAAGCTCTTTGTTGATTTTTCTTACATTTTCAATAGCATTTACATTGTCTTTTTCTGTTCCATGAGAGAAATTAATTCTTGCAACATTCACTCCTTCAATAACTAGACTTCTTATCATATCTAAAGATGATGAAGCCGGTCCTAGTGTTGCTATAATTTTAGTTTTTCTATCCATATTAAAAGATTAAATTTTCTTTAGAAACCAAAGAATCTACAACAATGTTATAGGCTGTTAAAATAAAAGGAATTTTTTTAATTTCTGTTAAAAGAACATTAATATCTATAGGATAATTTTCTTTTACCATGAAGAAAAAATCTAAATGTGCTAGTTCATTTATAAGTATTCCATCTCTGCTTCTGTTACTTATAAGATAGTATTCGTTTAGGGTATCTTCATTAATGAATTCAAAAACAGAATAATAAGCAGTCTTTTTATTTTTTTTGTGCACTAGTTCTAAATCTGTTTCTGTTTTGGTAAGATTTAGTGATAATAGTTGGTTTATCGCCCAGCAAAGTCTGTAATCTTTTTCATGACAACTAATGCCAAGAAGTTGAAATTCGTATTCAAAATCATTTTCTAAAAAATGTTTCATTTAAACCATATTTTTGTAGTCAAAACACATTAAACTAATGCATATAAATTAAAATACGATCTCCTTTTTTAACATTTGATATGTTAATAGTTGAGTTTAATTTCTTGATGTCTGCAACACTAACACCTGGATGTTTTTCAGCAATTTCCCATATTGTATCTCCTTCTTTAATGGTGTAATAGCTGGTTTGGGAACTGCTATTTGAGTTAGAAGGGGAGTGAATTGATTTCTTTGAATAGTGGTATATGCTGTCCTGAAGCATTAGAAAGTCACCAATTAAAAAATTGGGAAGGTAAAGCGTGTTGTTCGAATTGTCTTTTGGGATTATTTTAAGTTTATATACAGGATTTAGTTCAGCTATTTTAGCTTCATCATAGCTCAGCCAGTTTTCCATAACTTTAAATTCTATTCGTTGATTAACTTCAATAGTATCTATTTGATGATACTTAAATCCAGAAAAACTGGGTTCATTTTTACTGTAGAATTCCATTAGGTAGTTTACTGCTGTAAAAGCAGGAACATAATTTTGTGTTTCTTTAGGAAGGAAAGGGCGAATTTCCCAATAGGTTTTTTTACCTCCTGATCTTCTTATTGCTTTATTCACATTTCCAGGGCCAGCATTATATGCCGCAAGAGCTAAATTCCAATCTTCATAAATTTTAAAAAGTTTTTTTAAATAAAGACAAGCAGCTTTGGTAGATAAAATTGGGTCTCTACGTTGGTCTATATAAGAGTTTATTTCAAGCCCCATCATTTTTGCAGTTAATGGCATAAATTGCCATAAACCAACTGCTCCGGCTCTTGATTCAGCAGTAGGGTTAAGTGCGGATTCAACAATAGGTAAATACTTTAGCTCTAGGGGAAGTTCATTTTCAATGAGTTGATTTTCAAAAAAAGGAAAGTAAAGCAAGCTGTAGTCAAACATTTTTTGTGCAAACTTCTCTCTTTTGGAAATATATTTTTGAATAAATAAAAGGTTGATTTCTGAACAACTAAAAACAAACGGTGTTTTTTCATTTAACAAGATTAGTCGTTCTTTTATTTCATCTTTATTATGAGAAATTAGACTGTCTTTAGTGATATTTTGATTGTATAAATCTTGATATAAAAGAGCTAATTTATCATCAAATATTTCCACTTTAGAGCAGTGGTCTTTGACAGTTTCGTTTGGTAATAATCCAATTGTATCTTGTCCAAAAGCTATTGAACTAGAAATAAAAATTAAAAAAGAAATAATTTGTCGAAAATGCATCAGTTTAACTCATTCATCATATATGAAGCGCAAGCTAAGAGTTTTTCTTCTTCAAATAGGTCAGCCATTAATTGAATTCCAAACGGCATATTGTTAGTATGATTGCCTTTAGGAATTGAAATTGCTGGAATTCCAGCTATGTTGGCTTGAACAGTGAAAATATCTTGGAGGTACATTTTTATAGGGTCCTTAATTTCGTTTAACCCAAAAGCTGTAGAAGGAGTAGTGGGTAGCATTATAAGATCAAAAGTCTTAAAAATTTCTTGAGTAGTATCTTTTATTATTCTTCTAACTTTTAATGCTTTTGTGTAATAGGCATCATAGTATCCCGCACTAAGCACAAATGTCCCTAACATTATTCGTCTTTTCACCTCCAATCCAAAGCCTTCTGATCTTGATTTAACATAGGTGGAATCAATATCAATTGCTTCATTACTTCTAAAGCCATAATGCGCACCATCAAAACGTGCAAGATTTGAAGAAGCTTCAGCTGTTGTCAATACATAATAAGCAGGTACTAAAGACTTAACATAAGGGAAGCTGACTTTCTCAATTACATGTCCAAGAGATTTTAATTTATTGAGCTTGTCAATAAAACAGCTTTTTATTTCATCGTCTAATCCATCTGCATCTAAATATTCTTTCGGTACAGCAATTCTAAGTTGTTTTGAATCAAGAGAAAGTGATTTTGAATAGCTGGGAACATTTTCAAAAGAGCATGTGCTGTCAAAATCATCTTTCCCAGAAATCACCTCCATGATAAGGGCACTATCTTCAATTGATTTTGTAATTGGACCTATTTGATCAAAACTAGACCCATATGCTATTAATCCATGCCTTGAAACTCGGCCATAGGTAGGTTTTAACCCAATAACCCCACAAAAAGAAGCTGGTTGTCGAATAGACCCTCCTGTATCTGAACCTAAAGAAGCAAGGCACAAATCTTCAGCAACAGCTGCCGCAGATCCACCAGAAGATCCACCAGGTACTTTTGAAACATCGTGAGGGTTAAAAGTAGGACCATAACAGCTGTTTTCATTAGAGCTTCCCATGGCAAACTCATCGCAGTTTAACCTGCCAATAACAATTGCATCTTCATTCAAAAGTCGCTTAACAGCTGTTGAATTGTAAATAGAGTGAAAGTTTTTTAAAATTTTAGAGCTTGCTGTTAAAGGTTTGTTTTTAACACTTATGTTGTCTTTGACGCCAATAATTAATCCAGCAAGTTTTTTTTCGGTTGAGGTTTTAATTTTTGCATCTATCTCTTTTGCTCTTTTTATAGCATCTTCTTTATAAACTTCAATAAAAGAGTTGGTTTTAGAGTTTTCAATTTTCTCTAAGTAATACTCAACTAATGATAAGCAGGTTAGTTCACCCGATTTCAGGTGAATTCTTATATCCGATAAACTTGAAAAGGGTTTCAATAAAAAAGGATTAATCTTTTTTTAACTCACTAGAGTTAGAGTCTTCGTTTTTATCATTAGAAGCGTCTTTGAATTCTTTCATACCCTTGCCAAGACCTTTCATGAGTTCAGGTATTTTTTTGCCTCCAAAAAGTAACAATACTATTAATAAAATTAAGATTAAACCCGGCCCCCCAATATTTTGAAGAAATGAAAATGTATCCATAATAAAATAAGTTCAAACAAAGTTAAAAAAATTAATGAGTGATGTCTTCTCTAATTTGTTCAATAATTGAACAAACATCTTTAATTACAGCATTATCAACAATTATATTGTTATTATCTACATTTAAATCTGAATCAGAAAATTCTTTTTCTGTTTTTATTGTAGATAAGCTACGGTTGATTTCTTCAAGAGGAAGAACGATAGATTCTGAAATATAATCTGAATAAGTAATGTTTTTAATTAATTCAAGCACACTTTTTGAGCTGAATTTTTGCTGGCAAATAATTGATTTTATTTTTTCATTTTCAGGCATTTTTTTTGCTATCTGAGTTGCTATATAAAGCCCTTCAATCCATCCACCGGCTATTATAAGAGCACTAGTTGATGATCTACCATCCTCATTCAATGATTTTTCAACGTGCCAAAATAAATCGGTAACAAGAACTTGCATCGAATCTTTACTGTTTATATTGCTTTCAATACGATTTTTCATTTCTTGATTAAGAACATTCCCAAGGCCTAATTTTTCACCCAATACATTAATACTGTTTAGGTAGAAAACAGTTTCTTGATTTTTATTTGAGACAATAGTGTAGTTTAAATCAGAACCAAGAATACCAAGGATTAAGGCTTGTTGATCAGAAATGAAATCTTCAGTTGCTATGGATGGGTCAAGTGGAAGAGAAGCATCATAATTAGCGCCTGCTTTTTTTAAAATATATGCGGTTCTCATGGTTGAGGGAACATTAAAATAAATTTTTTCAACATGAGATTCTTGCTCTTTTATTAAGGAATCATTGTTGTTATTTATAAGATTTTTTTTGGTGGTTGATGGAGTATTGTTTGTACAGGAAAAAAAGATAAAATAGAGGAGAAACAAAAAAAAGATTTGTTTTTGGCGCATACCATAAATTTAACTTAAATAAACGGTAATGACAAAATAGCGATCATAAATTAATGAGCGTCAAGCCAGTTGTTCGCTATTCCTAGCTCCACATCAAGTGGAACATCTAATACAACTGCTTCTTGCATGTTTTTCTTTACTAATGAAAGCATTATTTGTTTTTCATCATTACATAAATCAAAAACCAATTCATCATGAACTTGAAGAAGTAATTTAGATTTCAAGTTATTGGATTTAATGGCTTTATTTATATTAATCATAGCAATTTTAATAATGTCTGCAGCACTACCTTGAATAGGTGCGTTTATGGCATTTCTTTCAGCATATCCTCTTAAAGGCGCATTCCTACTGTTGATGTCTTTTAAATAGCGCCTTCTTTTTTTTATAGTTTCGACATAACCATTTTTTCTTGCAAAATCAATTGTTGAATCCATGTATATTTTTACACCTGGAAACTGTTCAAAATAACTATCAATAATTTCTTTAGCTTCACCTCTTTTAATGTTTAAACGTTGAGAAAGTCCAAAAGCAGAGATGCCGTAGATGATTCCAAAATTCACCATTTTTGCCTTTCTTCTCATTTCAGAAGTAACTTCATTTATGTTTACATCAAAAACTTTTGCAGCCGTTGAAGAATGAATATCTAAATTGTTTTTAAAGGCCTCAAGCATTCCTTTGTCCTGACTTAATGCGGCAATAATTCTAAGTTCAATTTGAGAATAATCAGCAGCAAGAATAGAGTGTTTGTTGTCTTTTGGGATAAAAGCTCTTCTTATTTCCTTTCCCATGGTGGTTTTTATGGGAATATTTTGAATGTTTGGATTGGTGGAGCTTAACCTTCCTGTTGCAGTAACTCCCTGCATAAATGTAGTATGTATTCTATTTGTTTTTTTACAAATTAGCTTAGGAAGGGCGTCAACATAGGTAGATTGTAATTTTTTTTGTTGCCGATATTCTAAAATTTCCTTAACTATTTGGTGGTTGTTAGAGAGCTTAACTAATGTTTGTTCGTCTGTTTTATATTGACCAGTTTTAGTTTTTTTAGCCTTATCGTCTAATTTAAGTTCATTAAATAGAAAATCACCTAATTGCTTTGGAGAATCTATGTTAAAATCTGTATTGGTGTAACCATATATACTTGTTTTTAATTTGGTGATGGATTCTATTAATTGATCAGAGAAAACAGAAAGAGTTTCAGTATTAAGTTGAATTCCCTCATGCTCCATTTCCATAAGTACCATAGCCAGAGGCATTTCTATTTCATAAAATAAGTCCTCAATTTTTGCTTCCTTAAGAAGTGGTTTAAAAACGGTGTACAATTGAAAGGTAATGTCTGCATCTTCTGCAGCATAATCTTTTAATAAGTCTAAAGGGATATCAGTAAGGCTTTTTTGATTTTTTCCTTTTTTACCAATCAAAGATTCAATAGAAATGGGTTTGTAAGATAGGTAATTACCTGCAAGGAAGTCCATCGAATGACGTTGTTCAGGTTGCAAAAGATAATGAGCAATCATAGTATCAAATAAAGGACCTTCAATACTTATGTTATTCGATTTTAGAATTGCAGCATCAAATTTTATGTTATGAGCAATCTTGATAATTTTTGAGTTGCTGAAAAAAGGTTGATATAAATTAAGAAAAGACTCATTTTCAATAATGGGACAATAATAGGCCTCTGTTTTTTTGAATGAAAAAGACAAGCCTATTATACTATCTTCTCTAGGGTTTAATCCAGTTGTTTCAGTGTCAAAACATACAGCTTCTTGTTTAAGCAAAACAGCAATAAGCTCAAGATGCTCAGTTTTAGTTTTTACGATTCTATAATTGTGATTTACATCCGAAAGTGATTTGAAATTAGGTTCTTTTTCTTGTATAGGTTCATCATCGGAAGTTTGACCAAATAAAGACATCTGTCCGGAAGTTGATGGTGTAGAGGGTTTTAATTCAACATCCTCACCAAGCAGTCTTTTAGATAGCCGATTAAACTCCAGTTCAGATAAAAGAGCAATTACTTTTTCTTTATCAGGCGCAGATAATATAAATTCTTTTTCATTAAACTCTACTGGACAATCTAGAATTATAGTTGCCAGTTTTTTGGAAAGCAAGCCTTGTTCTGCAAATGACTCTACATTTTCTTTTTGCTTCCCTTTTAGTTCATGGCTGTTGTTAATTAATTCTTCTACGCTGCCATAGATGCCGATTAATTTTTTTGCGGTTTTCTCTCCAATTCCAGGGATTCCAGGGATGTTATCTACGGCATCTCCCCACAATCCTAAGATGTCAATAAGCTGCTTTGGATGTTGAATTTCAAATTTTTCACAAACCTCTTTTTCTCCAAGAATTTGAGAGGGGTTGCCATATCTTCCTGGTTTGTAGATAAAGGTATTTGCGCTTACTAGCTGACCAAAATCTTTGTCAGGAGTCATTAAATAAGTGATGAAGCCTAACTTTTCTGCTTTTTGCGCTAAGGTTCCCATTAGGTCATCAGCTTCATACCCCTCCAAAGAAATAATTGGAATATGGAGTGCCGATAGAAGTTCTTTGATATAAGGAATGGCCTGTTGAATATCTTCAGGCATTTTATCTCTATTAGCCTTATACTCCGTAAAGATTTCTTCTCTTACTCCAACTCCAGGAGTGTCAAAAACAACGCCAATATGTGTGGGCTTTTGGTTGTTTAATACTTCTAATAAACTATTGGTAAACCCAAAAATTGCAGAAGTGTTCATTCCCTTTGAATTAAACCTTGGATTTCTGGCAAAAGCAAAGTGCGCTCTGTAGATTAAGGCAAAAGCATCAAGTAGATATAGTTTTTTTTCTGCCATAGTTATAAGTGTTCGTAAATAACGTGAAGGACTGTTTGACCAACTGCATCTAATGTAGGTTTGTGAATATTATCAATATTATCCATATGGGTGTGATGAAATTTACCAAAATCAAAACGGCCATTTGTTGTTCTTGGGGCGTAGTGAATAATGTCAATAGTGGGAATTCTATACAGTTGATTAATGTAGGTGTGATCATCTGTAATGGGTGGGGCTAATCGATTAATAAAGTAATTGCCGTACCCTAACTCTTGAGCTTTTTTCCATACTTTGTTAAGAAAATGGTGGGCAAACTGTCTTGAGATTCCTTCTTTTGGAAAGGTTGCATTTTCTGCACCTACCATGTCTAATAATATGCCAAATTTAGGTTGGTAGTTTTCAATAATAGGGTTTTTGCAAAAATATTGTGAGCCCAAACACCAAGTATCGTTCATAGAATTTAAGTCGAAAAATTGTCCGCTCATACTAGGTGCTCCGTAATCTTCAGCATCAAAAAAGATGATGTCAACACCAATAAAGGGATTTGAAAGTGAAATATTTCTTGCGATTTCTAGCAACACCCCAACACCACTTGCTCCATCATTAGCTCCTTCGATGGGAAGATTTATTTTAATACTATCTCTATCTGCAAAAGGTCTAGTGTCCCAATGTGCACAAAGCATTATTCTTTCTTTAGAAGAAGTGTTGTATCTGCCAATAATGTTGGTAATGTTAAGCTTTGCCCCGTTAAATGCCGTTACTTTACCTTTTTGCAATAGAACATCAAAGCCATAATGCACTAATTTTTTTTCTAGCCATTCACCACACAGGTTATGTTCTTTAGTGTTAGGTACTCTTGGGCCAAAGTCAACCTGCTTTTTTATATACTCAAAAGCAGAGTCAGCATCGAATTTTGGAGTAGGTGGTTTTTGTTTTAACGGCTCATTTTTGGTTTCAACTGAAGCATTGGAATTACTTTGATTAAGCTCGTTTTCCGTCTCACAGCTAGAGATAAATAAACAGCATAATACAAGAAAGGTAAGGAAATAGTTAAATGTCATTTCAGTTGAATTATTTATCAAAGATAAAAACCTGTTTTATTCTACGAAACGGATTTTCAATATTGATAATTAATACTCCAATTAACAAGGTTGCTAATCCTATTAGCTGTTGAAAACTGATGTTTTCTCCATAAAAAGCACCAAAAACAACAGCTACAATTGGAATTAAATAGGTTATTGATGAAGCAAAAACAGGGTTCGAAATTTTAATTAGACGGTTGAAAATTAAAACAGCTAAAGCGGTTCCTACCAAGGCAAGAATTAGTACGGCAACAATGCCTTCTTGATTCATTTGCCCATTTATGGCTAAACTAAAAAAATCTGAATTTAGCAAATAGCATAATGAAGGTATTCCAATAAATAAAAAAGAAGCAGAAGTGATTAGACTGGGGTGAAGGTGTTGTAATTTAAATTTAATGATGTTTAAACTAATTGCATAACACAATGAACCTCCAAGTACCATTAGTATTGGAGCGTTGGAAACTGATGAAAAATCGGTAAAATTATTTTGAAAAACGATCAAACATGTACCTATAATTCCAGTAAGTATCCCAATAAAATGTTTTGTTTTCCAAATAAAGGAGAAAAAAACTGCTGCAATTACAATTGTGAACACGGGGACTAAAGAATTTAACATCCCCGTTACTGCACTTGAAAGGTTCAACTCAGCATAGGCAAATAAAAATGATGGAATTCCATTTCCTAGAAATCCTGAAATAAGTAAATACGGCAGATCTTTTTTTTTAATTTTTTTATAATGCTTGTAAAACAGCGGAAGCAGAAAAAAAAAGGCAAGAGTTAACCTAAGAGAAGCTAAAATATCTGGAGAAAGCCTTAAGTTGCCATTGGCATCCATTAAAGCAATCTTTATTAATAAAAAAGAACTGCCCCAAATAATTGAGAGTAAAATCAAAAAAAACCAAGATTTAATTTTATTTTCCAATGAAATCAAGCAATAAAAAGTCAAATAAAAGCGTTTTTTTTAAAACGAATCATATGATTTGTATATTTGATAAGTTAAAAAGCGTAAAAATGAGAAATATTTTTTCAATAATATTAGTTTGTTTATTCTTCTTTAGCTGTTCTTCTAACCAGCCTGAAAATAATATTTTAACTGCAAATACGTCTACTGATTTTTCTGTTTCTGGTATGATGTGTGAAAAAGGTTGTAAGTCTTATTTAACCAATCAAATTCAAAATTTTCCTGGAGTAGTTGATTGTCAAATCAACTTTTCTGAGAAAATATTAACTGTTGATTACAACAATAGTAAAATTTCAGTTGATGGGATTGTTGAAGCTGTTTCAGGACTTATGGATGGGAAATACTCCATTGAGAAAATTTCAATCCAACAAGAGGGCAACCAAATTAATATTAATGGTGCTAAAGACAACACCATTAGTGTTGTTGACTTCGGTTTCCAGCTCCCTAACCTTACCCATCTTTTTTCCAACTGGTTGTAAATCTGTTTTTTGACTGTTGTTTTCCTCTTATATTTGTTATAGATGAATATATATTCTCAAAAACAAAGGTGGAAATATTTCTTGGCCATTGTTGCGCTGTTAATTGTAATTGGTACAATTTGGTATGCCTCTCACATTGCCAACAAAGTTCAAAGGGAGGAGAGACAAAAAATTAAGCTATGGAGCCAGGCAATTCGTAAAAAAGCAGCATTAGTAAAATTAACCAATCAATCTTTTAGTGCATTAGCAGAGAAAGAAAGAGAGAACGTAAAATTGTGGGCAAGGGCAGAAAAAGAATTTGAAAAACCATTGACTGATTATGGCTTTGCATTATCAATAATTCAGAAAAATGTAGACACCATTTACACTAATGACAACATTCCACTTATTTTAACGGATCAAAATGATAGGTTTGTTTCATTTGTTAATGTTCCAATTGTTGAAGACCTTGAAAGAAAAATTAAGCAAGCTAAAATTAACAATCAACCCAATAAGGCAAGTAACTATATAGTTGAGAAAAAAAAGCTTATAGATAGCTTGATAGGCGAGTGGAGTAGCATTAACAACCCAATCGAAATTTCCTATTTAGAATCCAAACGTCAGCGTGTTTATTATTCTAATTCCAAAGAGTTTTATGATTTGCAATACAAGAGAGATTCGTTGATTCAATCATTTAATGACGACTTAGCAAATAATACTGCCCTTGTCCCTGTTATTTTTCTTAATGCCAACTCACAAGAATTAATTGCAACCAATTACCAAACCAAAAACCTTAATTCCTCTATAGCGCAAATGCAACAAGAAAATGATCCTATTGAAATAGATTTAGGAGGTGGAAATATAGGCACTATCTATTATTTTGAATCACTAACTCTAAAACAGCTTAGGTATTTTCCATTTGTGATGCTTGGTGTTATAGGTTTGTTTTTAGTAGTTGCTTATTTGCTTTTTAGCACTTTTAGACGAGCAGAACAAAATCAAGTTTGGGTGGGAATGGCTAAAGAAACGGCACATCAATTAGGGACTCCTTTGTCTTCTTTAATGGCTTGGCTAGAAATACTAAAGGATAAGGGAATAGATGAAAATTCTATTTCGGAAATGAATAAAGACATTATTAGATTGGAGACCATTACTGAACGATTTTCTAAAATAGGTGCTTCCTCAAAATTAGAGAAACTTGATGTTGTTCAGGTGGTGTCTTCGGGGGTAATTTATTTAAAAGCTAGAATATCTAAAAAGATTAAAATTGTTTACATAAACAATGATCAGTCTTTTTTTGCTAATATAAACAAAGCGTTGTTTGAATGGGTGATAGAGAATTTAATTAAAAATGCCGTTGACGCAATGCATGGAGAGGGAGAGCTAACTTTAAGGTTTGGGGAGCATGATAAGAATATTTTTATAGATTTTATTGATACAGGTAAAGGAGTTCCTTCAACAAAACTAAAAAACGTTTTTGAGCCTGGATATACTACAAAAGAAAGGGGATGGGGTTTAGGTCTTTCCCTTGCTAAAAGAATAATACAGGAACATCATGGCGGTAAAATTTTTATTCATGGTTCTGAAATTAACAAGGGAACAACTTTTAGAATAATTTTACCTAAAGCATAAACAACTACTCAATGAGTTCTTACGTAATTATAATAGCAGCGGCTTTAATTATCATTCTTAGTTTCATTTTTAATATTGTTTCTAATAAAACCAATATTCCTAGTGTTTTAATGCTTATTCTATTGGGTGTTTTTATACAGCTTGTTGTGTGGTCTCCAGACACTCATGCAAAAAATTCTCAATTAATGATGGGGCTTGAAATCTTAGGAAATGTAGGGTTAATATTTATTGTTTTAGAGGCTGCGTTAGATTTAAAGTTAAAAAAAGATAAAATCGGACTAATTGCTAAGAGTTTCATAATTGCTTTATTGGCTTTGTTATTTTCCTCATTTGCTATAGCAAGTGTATTTATGTTTTTGTGGGCTGATGGTTCCCCTGAAAGTAATGTAAATTGGATTACTTCATTAATGTACGCGGTACCTTTATCAATTATGAGTAGTGCTATAATTATTCCATCGGTTTCAAAATTGGTAAAGAATAAAAAAGAATTTATGATTTATGAGAGTACATTCTCAGATATTTTAGGCATAATGTTTTTTTATTTTTTAAAAAACAACAGGTATGTTGAATCTGCAGAGCAGGTATTTAAAGATGTTTCAATTAATATTGGTGCTACTGTTTTAATTGCCCTTGTAATAAGCTATTTGCTTGTAATATTGTTTCAAAAGTTACAGATGCAAGCGAAATACTTTTTAATGTTTTCAGTGCTTGTTTTATTGTATGCTATTGGCAAGATGTTTCACTTGTCGTCACTTATAATAATTTTATTTTTCGGCTTAGTTTTAAATAACAGTAATGTTTTTTTTATTGGTCCATTGAGAGGTTTATCTGTTGGGGGAAAGCTTAAAAATTCACTGCATGAATTACATGTTATTACTCTTGAAACGGCATTTGTTTTAAGAACCTTTTTCTTTGTCGTATTTGGAGTTACCATTTCAATAAGCTCACTTTTTGATTACCGATATGGTCTTTTAAGTTTATTGATTGTGGTAATTTTATTTGCTGTTCGTTGGATTATGCTAAGGGTGTTTTCAGGTAAAGATATTATACCTCAATTATGGATAGCTCCTAGAGGGTTAATTACTGTTTTATTGTTTTTTTCTATTCCAAATGGATGGGTTGACGTTCATGGTGAAATGCTTAATGAATATAACTCAAAATTTGATTGCACAATAGCATTTTTTGATCAAGGAATATTGTTATATACTATTCTTTTAACTAGTATTATAATGACAATTTCTCTTATAATGACAAGGGGAGAAAAAGTTAAAGATGTTCTTCTTGATTCGATTAAACTAAAAAGTGGAGACAATAAAGTAGTTAGTAAAATAGAAGAAGCCTTATCCGACAACAACCAGCACATCGATGAGCAACAATAAATGCTTATTGTTCTATGTTCTTTTTTAGTTGTCCTTAAATTAATTTAATACTACATTTGCCGAAAATTAAAAGAAACACAATGACTCAAGTAATGGAACAAATAGATATTAAAAATGTACTACAATCTCTTGGTATTAAATCTGAGAATAGTGGTTCAGCTGTAGGGGCACATTGGTTTATGACAAGAGGTGAAAAAATTTCTTCTCATTCTCCAGTAGACGGCAATCTGATTGCTCATGTGAATGCTGCAACTAATATGGAATATGAAGCTTGTATTGATAAAGCACAAGAAGCATTTAAGTCTTGGAGGATGGTTCCAGCTCCTAAAAGAGGTGAGATAGTTAGGCAGTTTGGAGAGCTCTTAAGAGAGAAAAAAGAAGACCTTGGTAAATTAGTTTCATATGAAATGGGTAAATCGTACCAAGAGGGCTTGGGAGAGGTTCAAGAAATGATTGATATCTGTGAATTTGCTGTTGGTTTATCTAGACAATTGCATGGGTTAACAATGCATTCTGAAAGAGCTTTACATAGAATGTATGAGCAATATCATCCATTGGGAATAGTTGGAATTATTTCGGCATTTAACTTTCCTGTTGCTGTCTGGGCTTGGAACACAGCTCTAGCTTGGGTGTGTGGTGATGTCTGCATATGGAAGCCTTCAGAAAAAGCTCCATTATGTGCTATTGCATGTCAGAATATAATTGCTCAAGTTATTAAAGACAACAATCTACACGATGGTATTTCTTCTCTTGTTATTGGCGATGCTGATTTAGGTAAGCTAATGGCTGAAGATAAGAGAGTCCCACTGGTTTCTGCAACAGGCTCTACTAGAATGGGGAAATCTGTTGGTGAAGCTGTAGGGGCTAGATTAGGAAAATCATTACTTGAATTAGGTGGAAATAATGCAGTTATTTTAACGCCAAGTGCAGATTTAAAAATGTTGCTTCCCGCTATTGTATTTGGTGCTGTTGGAACAACAGGACAAAGATGTACTTCCACAAGAAGATTAATTATTCACGATAGCATTTATAATGAAGTTAAAGAAGTTTTGGTTAATGCCTATGGACAGTTAAAAATTGGAAACCCTCTTGATGAATCTAATCATGTGGGGCCATTGATTGACAAAGATGCTGTTGATATGTATTTAAAAGCCATTGAAAAAGGAAAAACTGAAGGAACTAACGTTTTACTTGATGGAGGAGTATTAGAAGGTGAAGGTTATGAAAGTGGTTGCTATGTTAAGCCTGTAATTGCTGAAGCAGACAATAATTATGCAATTGTTCAAGATGAAACATTTGCTCCAATTTTATATTTATTAAAGTATTCTGGTGATGTTTCAAATGCTATAGAAATTCAAAATAATGTTCCGCAGGGGCTTTCTTCTGCATTCATGACAACTGACATGAGAGAGCAAGAGGAATTTTTATCTCACAAGGGCTCTGATTGTGGAATTGCTAATGTGAATATAGGGACTTCTGGCGCAGAAATTGGAGGAGCATTTGGTGGTGAAAAAGAAACTGGAGGAGGAAGAGAATCAGGCTCTGATGCTTGGAAGGTTTATATGAGAAGACAAACCAATACAATAAACTGGGGAAAAGAGCTTCCCTTGGCTCAAGGTATTAAATTTGAACTTTAATTAAGTTGGTGATTTAAAGTCACGCCAATTATATTTAATGTTTCGGGATTAGAGATGTTAACATCTCTAATCCTAAGATATTTGAGTTGTACCGTTAATGATTTTTTCAATTTGTACTCAATACCCGTTCCAAATCGGTTTTTATTATAGGGAATTTGTTCTGTGTTATTAATAAAAAGATACAGCTCATCATAAATAAAGCAGTTGACTTTTTTGTTAAAAGAGTACCTAGCTTTTAGTCGCAATCTTTCGTACCATTCATTATTGGTTCTATGGCTAATGTTATACTGAGTTCTCGACCTAAGATATATTGATAGATTATCAAATCTTATTCGTTTTGTTAAGTCAGTATGAAATCTGTTCTGAATTTCATCTCCAAATTCTTTTTGAAGCGATTTAATCCTGTACGCAATTATAACAGAGAAATTTTTATTGAATTTGTATTTCCCAGAAAGTTGTGTGTATAGTTGACTTCTTCTAAGCGCATTTTCTTTAGTCCTTAATTCTGATTTAGAAGCAAAAGATATTTTTTTATTGAGTTTGTATTGAAAGCTGGCTTTGGACCATACGCCAAAGTCTTGCTGACCAAAAAATAGTAAAGGGGAAAAAACAACAAAAACCAGTAAGCACCTCATAACCATTAGTAATTGGCAATAGTTATTGTCCCTATGTCTATTATATCTGATCTATTTTGAATGGAGGTGTTAATTTTTATCAAACTATCTTGGCCGTTGGGGCAAGTTAAGCACTCACTGTAAACGTAGATTTCATAGTTTCCTGTATTAAGGTAATTAAATTCAAATGTTCCATCATGGCTTGTTTTTACATCATCATCATGGGTGTTGTCTAAATCTCCATAAATGATATATACGTCTTCTTCTTGAGCATCGTAAGTGTCCGTTACAGTGCCAAGAACATTTATGTTAGCAACCGAAACCCTACCCTTTATTGTGCCGTTTCCGCCAACTCCTTCTGTTTTGGAGCAGGAAAATAATACCAAAGAAAGTAGCGCTATTGTGAACTTTAAGTTATTCATAGTTTAAGTAATTATGTCTTTAAAGTTAAAATTAAAACTCTATGAAAAATAAAAAGTTGTTTTATTAACGTACCAGACGTAGTTAATATCCTATAGTGTTTCTTACTCTTTCCAATGTTTTAGTGGCAACTGACTTTGCTTTATGAGCACCAATCTCTAAAATGTAATCCAATTCATTTTTGTTGTTCATGTAGTGGAGAAATTTTTCTCTTGGAGAATGGAATTTTGCATTAATTAGTTCAATAAGCTCTTTTTTAGCATGCCCCCATCCATAACCCCCAGCGCGTAAGTTTTTGGCCATTTGATGTGCTTGATCTTTTTCAGCAACTACTGAAAACAATTTAAACAGATTGGAATCGTCTGGATTTTTAGGAGCTTCTAAGGGAATATTATCAGTAATAATATTTTTATTAATGATTTTCTTTAGCGTTTTTTCGTCTTGAAAAACGTCTATAGTATTATTTTTTGATTTACTCATTTTTTCCCCATCTGTTCCAGGTATTAGCATATTTTCCTCCCTTATTATTGCCTCGGGAACAACAAATAGGTTTTTGAACTTATGATTTATTCTAGAGGCAACATCTCTAGTCATTTCAAGGTGTTGAAGTTGATCTTTCCCAACAGGAACTAAATTGGCATCGTATAACAAAATATCAGCAGCCATTAACATGGGATATACAAATAATCCTGCATTAACATCTTCAAGCCTACTTGATTTATCTTTAAAAGAATGTGCCAGCTTTAGTCTTTGGTAAGGAAAAAAGCAATTTAAATACCAAGCAAGCTCACTACATTCAGGCACATCGGACTGTCTGTAAAAAACTGTTTTTTCTGGGTCAAGTCCAAAAGCTAGCCAGCTAGCGGCTACACTATAGGTGTTTTCCTTAAGGGTTTGTGGAGACTTTATTTGAGTTAAAGAATGCAAATCAGCAATAAATAAAAAAGAGTCATTTTTAGCATCTTTAGACATCTCTATAGCCGGTAAAATTGCTCCTAAAATATTTCCTAGATGAGGGGTCCCGGTGCTTTGTATTCCTGTAAGTATTCTTGCCATTGCTGTTTAATAGATTTAACAAAAGTAAGTGTTTACCTTAATTATAGCTTATCATTGCCGATTTTCTAGTAATATTGTTGCAATATTGGCTTGGTAATTGTTAATGAGGTATTTAGGAGTTTTTATATCATTTTTCTATAGATTGTATTTTGGAATTATTTTTTTTTCAACTGGATTACTCTTTCTTCCTTTATTTGTGATTTTTGTAAACGGAAAAATAAAGTATAAGTCAGCTTTTATACTTAAGAAAATATGGGCAAAAATAATTTGTGTTTTAGTGTTGATTAGAGTCAATGTTAGCGGAAAAAATCACTTTCCAAATGATGAAAATTATATTGTTTGTCCTAATCATTCTTCTTATTTAGATATTATTATTATGTACTTGATTGTGCCAAATGAGTTTGCGTTTTTAGGTAAAGCTGAGGTGCTTAGATGGCCTATAATTAATTTATTCTTTAAAAGAGGAATAGATATTCCTGTTTACAGATACAGTGTTAAACGACTAAAAGAATGTTTGGTTTTAGCTGAAAATGCCTTGTATAATAACAGGAGTATTGCAATTTTTCCTGAAGGAGGATGGCAGCAAAGAGAAAAAAAATTGCGAAGATTTAAAAATGGAGCTTTTATTTTGTCGGTCCAATCTAAAAAACCGATAGTTCCCATTACATTTAAAAATAATTTTGATTTGTTTACTGATCACTCAGATTTTGGCGGCTTTTGCAGACCTGGAATAGCCAAGGTAGTTGTCCATAACCCTGTTTATCCAGAGTCTAATAAAGAAAAAGATTTAATATCTTTGAGGAATAAAACCTATCAAATAATAAAAAACGAATTATTAGATGAAGCTTGATGAAAATATGGTTAATAGAATAGCTGAGCTATCAAAACTTGAATTTAATGGAGATCAAAAAAAGGCTATTCTTAAGGACATGAATCAGATGCTTGATTTTATTGATCAGCTTAATGAGATAGACACTGAAGGTGTTGAGCCTTTAATCCACATGACAGCTGATGTGAACATCCTAAGAGAGGATGATGCTATTAGCTCTACTTCTCAAGAGGAGGCACTGAAAAATGCTCCTTCAAAAGATTCTACTTATTTTAAAATCCCTAAGGTTTTAGATAAAAAATCAGATTAGCAAAACTCGTCAAAGGCAGCAGTTAAATTTTCAGCAATCAGCTCCGCTGGCCTACCTTCAATATGGTGTCTTTCAATAAAATGTACCAACTTACCATCTTTAAATAAAGCCATGCTTGGCGATGATGGCGGGTAAGGTAGGCAATACCTTCTAACCTGATTGGTGGCTTCGTTATGAAAACCAGCAAAAACAGTAAATAAATTTGTAGGAGTCTTGTCGTGGTCAGTAGCTATTTTTGCTGCCGGTCTAGCATTTGCGGCAGCACATCCACAAACTGAATTGATTACTACAAGTGCTGTTCCTTGAAGATTGTTTAAGGATTCGTCTACCTCTTCAATTGAGGTAAGTTCTTTAAAGCCTTTAGAAGTTAAGTCTTCTCTCATTGGGGCTACTAATTCTGCTGGATACATAAGTTTGTTTTTTTGCAAAACTAATGTTTTTTTCTATTTTCGAAGCTCTTAAAATTTAACCCTAACACAAAAAACATGAAAAAAACAGTAATTTATTTATTTAGCATTTTGATTGTATCGGCTACTTTATCTTCTTGTGCTAAAACAAATGCAAACAAATTATCCGGAGATTGGACTATATCATCTTTAAGTGATGTTTCCACATCAATAGACAATAGTGGTACATCCACAACTACAGTTACTATTAATGGCACAATCTTAACGGTTAATGATGAAGATCCTAACGGATCAAACATTTCTACTGGTTTAGTTAACAGCGCTTCGATGACTTTTGAAAAAGATGGGACTTGGTCTAGAACTTTGTCATATACAATTGACTTTTCTGGAACTGGATTTACTGCATCGGTTACAAACGCTACTAATGACTCAGGAACTTGGTCTTTTGTCGGTAAAAATAAGTCAGCTGAATTAAAAGCTAACGACAGAATAGTATTAAGTACGTTATCTTCAACTGGAGTTGAAACCACTTCATATACAATGGCAGGAGTTACTACAACTGAGGAGAATAACTCTTCAAATACATATTCGGAAGGAGAAAATACGGAAACACTGTTAGTGGAAAGCTCTACTAAAAGTGAGCTAATTGTATCTGCCAATGAAAACAATGTAAGTACTTATAATGGCGAGACTACTATAAATACAAAAATTTCTAGTTGGACGTTGACAAAATAAGTTTTTTAAAATTTATATTTCTGAAAAAGGCATCCATGGATGCCTTTTTTAATTAGGATTAATCCTTTTATTTATAAAGAAGTTTTTGATAATAGTGCTACATTCATCTTCAAGAACACCACCTTTAATAACGGTCGATGGATGAAGCGCATTTTTTGCTTGAGATAGAAATCCTCTTTTGGCATCACTTGCACCATATACAATTCTGCCAATTCTAGTCCAAAAAGCAGCACCTGCACACATTAAGCAGGGCTCAAGAGTAACATATAAAGTACATTCATTAAGGTACTTATTTTGAAGGTACTCACTTGCAGAAGTAAATACTTGCATTTCTGCATGTGCTGTAAAATCAGTAAGCTGCTCAGTGAGATTATGAGCACGTGCAATAATTTTGTTTTTACATACAATAATTGCTCCTACTGGAACTTCATTTTTGTCAAAAGCTGTTTTTGCCTCTTCGAAAGCTTTTTTCATAAAATATTCATCACTGAGCGGTTGATCAATCATATCAAAGGATTTTTAAATTGAAAAAAGTATAATCAAATAGAATAAATCAATTTTTTATATTTGTGTGAAGATAAATTAATTAACACATAAAATTTTTTAAAATGGCATTTGAATTACCTGAATTACCGTATGCTCATGATGCACTTGAGCCAAATATCGATACAACAACTATGCAAATTCATCATGGCAAACACCACGCTGGGTATACTACAAAGCTTAACAATGCTATTGCTGGATCTGAGCTTGAAAATAAATCTATTGGTGAAATTCTTGGTTCTTTAGATATGAATAACGGAGCAGTTAGAAATAATGGTGGCGGGTATTTTAACCATTGTTTGTTTTGGGAGGTAATGTCGCCAAATGGTGGAGGTGAACCATCTGGAGAGCTGGCCAATGCAATTAATGACAGCTATGGTTCTTTTGATGGCTTTAAGGAGGCTTTTTCAAAAGCTGCAGCAACACAATTCGGTTCTGGATGGGCTTGGCTATGTGTTCATAGTGGAGGAAGGGTAGAGGTTTGTTCTACTGCTAACCAAGACAATCCCTTAATGCCTGGAATTGCTTGCGGAGGAACACCTATTCTTGGATTAGATGTTTGGGAGCATGCTTATTATTTGAATTACCAAAACAGAAGACCCGATTATATTGAAGCATTTTTTAATGTTATTAATTGGGATAATGTTGAAGAAAATTTTAAAGCCGCAAAATAAATTTTTGTTAAAACTAATTGTGAAAAGAGCCTTTATTAAAGGCTCTTTTTTTGGTTAGATTTTCCCCTTTTAAAGTAGGCGTTCATCAAAATGGTACCCACTACTATTGAAGATCCTAAGTAGAAGTTTAAACTCATCACTTCTTTTGAACCAAAAAACAACAGCGCTAATACTATTGCATAGATTGGTTCCATGTTCACGGATAAATTAACAGTATATGCGGGAATAAATTTCATAATGTAAACCCCCATTAAAAAGGCGAAAGAAGTGCAAACAGAACCTAAAATAAACAGAAGAACAAATTGATAAACAGAAATGTTGAAATCAGCGAATTGATATTTTCCTGAAAGAATTGTTGCTAAAGTAATAGCTGCAAAACCGCCAAATAGTTCATACAATGAAATTACCTTAGAGTCGTATTTTTTTACAAGGACAGAATTAATTATTGAAAAAACAGCTGCTAAAAAGGCAGACAACAAAGCCAAAATAATTGCCCATATATATTCTTTATTTACATTAAAATAAAGGTCGTTAATTATAATTGCTATTCCGATAACAACAATTATTCCCATTAAGAGTTCTTTGTAATCAAATTTCTTTTTAGTGATAATTGGCTCAACAAAAGAAGTGAAAAAGGCAGTAGTTGACATAAAGATAAGTGCAATAGAAACGTTAGATAGTTCTATAGATTTAAAAAAAGCCCACCAATGGCCAGCTATAACAACACCCGTTCCTAATGTGCTAAAAAGACCCTTTTTGTCAATAAAAATGGATTTTCTAATTAGTAGCATAAAAATCAAAAGAGACCCCCATCCAATTAGCATCCTACATATTACAATAGGCATGGACTCCATTCCAGAAAGGTCTAAGTGCTTACCAATAACTCCAGTAAATCCCCAAATTAGAATTACAAAATGAA
>PAZE01000046.1 GCA_002716065.1 Crocinitomicaceae bacterium
AAGCTTTTTTTGTTTTTCAATTTCATTAACCAATTGGTTTAGCAAAGAGTAAGAAGTAAAATATTTTAAAATTTCTTTTAGATATACAATTCTTTTTGAAAAATTTATAATGTCTATTGTGTGTTTTTCAAGAAAAGGAATTATTTGCTCAAACTTTTGAATAATAGATTTGTCAGTAACTGTCCCAATCCATTTACCTTGATCTAACCATCCTTGCCAAGATTGAATATTCTTCATGGTATACGAATCTCTATTGGCAACCAATTCAAATATCCTGGGAAACCTACTGTTTTTATAATGAAAATAATCATCTACTATTCCATTTTCATTTGCTTTTTCTATGCATAGTTTGGCAGCTTTTTCATTACTACTCTCTAGTTCATTTAACTCGCTAAACAACTTATTTCTTATTAAGGAGAACTCTTCCAATGGAAGATGTTCAATAGCTTTTAATTGATCATCTCTATTGCCTTTAAAAAGTAAACGTTGAAAAGCGGATAGTTGGTTAACAACATTTGATTTAACACTACTTTTTAAGGTTTGGTCAATAAATTCATTTAAGTAAGAAGTTAGTATTTTATGATCTCCAATTTTCGATAAGAATTGTTGAACTGAAAATTCAAGAAATTCCTTTTCGTTAAGTTCAACGTTGAAATTTAGAGACAAACCTAATTCTCTTGAAAAACTTCGAATTAATCGATGTGTAAATTTATCAATCGTAAACACACTAAATTCGCTGTAGTTATGTAATATTTTGGAAAGTATTCTAGCGGATTTGCTTTCTAAAATTAGCTTATCAATATTGGTCTGCTGGTGGTAAATTTCAAGAAGCTCAAGATCATCTTTACTTTTTTGTTTTTTAGATAAAGCCTGTAAAACCTCAAGAATTCTATCTTTCATTTCGTTAGCGGCCTTGTTGGTAAAAGTTATTGCTAAAATTTCTTTAAATGCAAAAGGATTGGTAGATTTAAAAACAATACTAAGGTATTCTTTAACAAGAGTAAATGTTTTGCCAGAACCGGCAGAAGACCTGTATACTTTAAGAACTGGACTAGTATTTAACTCTTGCATATATTAAAGTAAAAGAAAATTATCTAGTTTACATTTTTAAAAATGAAAAAATTCAAACAACCTTTATGAGTTTAATAGCGTCTTACTTATAGAAAATTAAAAAATGAAACACTTTTGCCCTATCTTCATTGCTTTATGCATTATCTGTTTTTCTTCTTGTAAGAAAAGAGGATGTACAGACCCAATCGCTGAAAACTACAATACTGAGGCTGAGGTTGACAACGGTACATGTACTTACAACAATTCCTCCGACATTCATCCAATTGTTCAACTCAATACTAATCACTTATTCGATAATTCGTCTTTTTCACTTGATTCAATCTATCAAGATGACTTTGGAAACAACATTCAGTTTTCTAGGGCTCAATTTTATTTTGGAAATCCTAAATTTAAAAACACTACCAATTCATCAGTAGATTCTTCTAGAAATTATACCCTTATTAACCCATTAGAAAGTTCATATACATTTGACACTATTCAAGAAGGAAACTACAATGAATTAGATGTTCTTATTGGTATAGACGCATATACCAATCACCAAGATCCGGCTATATACCCAAGTTCGAACGATTTATCTTATCAATCTCCGAGCATGCACTGGCAAATGGGTACTAGTCCTCAAAACTGGAGTTATTTGTTTATTGTTCTTGAAGGGTACGTTGATATGGACGGAAACAATTCATTTGATGCAGGAGAAACTTTTATTTTTCATATAGGTGACGATGAAAATATAAGCCAAATAAACAATCTAAACATTAATCTTCAAACCAATTCAAGCCAATTAATTAATTTAAACCTTGACGTTAACTGGAGTGAATTCATAACTGGTATTGATTTGAGTGTTGATAATTTTGCTCATTCAGGTACAATATCCTCAACAATATCAGCTAATAGTGTTAATGTAATTTCTGTACAATAAACCCCTAAACAAAGAAAATATCTTTGTTAACTTGTAATAAATTAGATTCTAATGTCTAGAGGAATTTATATATATATTATTCTAGCTTGTGTTTTTTTTTCTTGCAGAAAAAAAGTTGAAGTAGAATACATTTACAATCCAACCTATGTTACTCTAGAAGTCCCTGATAATTTCCCACCTTTAGAAATACCTCAGGAAAATCCTTTAACAGAAGAAGGTATTCTTCTTGGAAGACACCTTTTTTGGGATACCAAGCTTAGTGGAGACAATTCCTTAGCATGCGCTAGCTGCCATCTTCCACAACATGCTTTTTCTGATCCAAATCCTCTTTCAATTGGAGTAAATGGACATCTTGGCAAAAGAAATGCCATGGTATTACAAAATTTGGCCTGGACTAACGAGTTTCTATGGGACGGCAGTGTCTTATCTCTAGAAGAACAAATTATACTTCCCGTTTTAGATTCAACCGAAATGAATGAAACATGGAAAAACTTTTTCAGAAAAATAGAGAACAACGAATTGTATAACCGACTTTTTTACAATGCTTTTCAAACATTTAATCCTGATTCAACTCATGCAGCAAAAGCAATTGCCCAATTCATTAGAACTATGGTTTCCTCTAATTCTAAATACGATAAAGTTCTTAGGAATGAAGCTATTTTCAGTCCTGATGAAAGTGCTGGTTTTGACTCTTTCAACTCTCTTACAGGTGGAGATTGTTTTCATTGTCATGGTGGAATATTAGGCACTGACCTTTCTTATAAGAACAACGGATTAGATCAATTCCCAGTAGACTCTGGAAGAGGTTTAGTGACTGGAATTGCTACAGACAACTTTAGATTTAAAGTACCATCTATCAGAAATATTGAATACAGTGCACCATATATGCATGATGGAAGATTCGAAGACTTAGACCAAGTAATTAATTTTTACAGCCTTGAAATACATGCCAGTTCTCCTAACATTGATCCATTAATGGAGTTTTCCCAACAAGGTGGTGTTCAACTAGATCCTCAAGAAAGAATGGAATTAAAAGCATTTTTATTAACGCTTTCTGACCAAGAATTCATCAACAACCCAAAATTTTCAAATCCTCATTAAAACAATTAAACAGTGCCGTTAAAGTAATTTTTTAATTAATAATTTTGTTGAATGAGTTCTAAAACAACTAATGAAAATAATTTTATCAACCCTATTGACAAGGATAATGTTACAGAAACTCCAAATACATTAGCTTATCCTCACCACAGAGGAGGTGTTCCGATAATCCCCTCAAAACAAGGAGACATTAAGCATAAAGCTTTATCTGCAATGAAAGAGCAGACAAATTCTCAGCTTATGCAAATAAAAGAACAAATGGAATTACTTGCCAAGCAAGCAACTTCAATTAAAAATAGAATTGACATTTCTGAACAGATATACAATGCTGAAATTCGTTTTGAACCCTTAATAGCTCATACATATCATTTGTATAAAAAAAATGACCAAGACTTTTTTCTATCTATGATTTCTCCAAATGATTGGGGCAAAAATAAATGTCCATATACTTTTATTGCAGCTGTTAAATTACTTTCTGATCATACATGGGAGATTATTAACTCCTAATAGCATATATTTAGCTTATCTTAGAGACAATTATCTAATCTTTCAACGTATTTACCTATGATTACCTTCTTAGATGAAGTTGTAGCTGATATTTTAACTAGAGTTAGCATAAATGAGCTTAAAGATTGTACAATAATTTTACCCTCTAGAAGAGCAGGTCTGCATCTGAAAAAAAGTTTCTCAAAAAAAATAAATCAAACTTTTCTGCTTCCAAAAATCACCACTGTAAACGATTTTATTTATGGGTTTTCATCCTTCACACTTGTTTCAAATTTTGAAGCACAACTTGAGCTTTACAGTTCTTACTGTAAAATAAAAAAAGACCCTGAACCATTAGATAGCTTTATTCAATTAGCTCCAATGATATTAAATGATTTTAATCTTATTGACAAACACCTTCTAAATAACAATGAATTCATATTTGATTTAAATTCCATTTCTGAAATTGACAATTGGAGTTTATCTGAAAAAGAACTTACTAAAAGCCAACTTGATTATGTTGAATTTTGGAAACATTTAGGAGCATTATACAAGCAATTTCATGAAGACCTTCAAGGTAAAGGATTAGCTACAGAAGGTGCTATTTATAAAACTGTTTCTAAAGAAATTAATACTAAAATTGACCATTCAACTGTTTTTTTCGTAGGGCTAAATGCACTTAGTACTGCAGAAGAAAAAATAATTAACTCATTTATAAATAAGGGAAATTCTCAGATTTATTTTGATGGAGACAGCTTCTATTGCCTTGACAAAAACCATGAAGCTGGTTTTTTCTTTAGAAAATCTCCTATCTATAAGAAAACAAAACTTAATGAACTTTTTACACAAAAAAAGAAGGAAATAACTATTTATTCAGCTAAAAATGATGTTGAGCAAGTTCAGACAATTGCCAAAATTTTAGAGAAAAACAAGCAAAACATCAATTCTTGTGCAGTTTATCTGATTAACGAGAAATTAATTAACCCATTAATACAAAATATTCCTAACAAATTGGAAAAGCTGAATATTACTATGGGTTACCCTATTGTCAATTCCTATTGCTACGCATTTTTATCAATTGTACTATCACTTTTTGACAATAATAAATCCAATGAATTGTGGAACAAAAACAAACTTCATTATCAATTTGTTGAAGAATTATTTACATTTCCATTTGTTAAAAAAGCCATAAACCAAACACTATCTCAAACAAAATTTTGGAAGAATAAACTATCGAAAAATATTAAATATATTCAGCCAAGTGAACTAACCAAAGAATTTCCAAATCTAACTCCAATACTTTCCTTTTTAGAGCTTAAAGAAATTCACAATGCTCAACAATTTCTTGAAAAATTAGAAGGTTTCATTGAAAAAATCTCTACACAAATTGAAAGCAAAATTGAAAAAGAGTGTATATCAAATATGCTTTTGGAGCTTACTAAGCTACATAAGTTCATTAAAAACCATCATCTTAAGGATAAAATTTCTTCTTCTATAATTGTTAGAGTCGTTAAAGGAAAATGGTCTTCTTTAACTACTCCTTTTTATGGAGAGCCACTAGCTGGTGTTCAGATAATGGGTTTTTTAGAAAGCAGATCTCTAGATTTTGAACACATTATATTATCTTCTTGTAACGAAGCATACTTACCTGGATCTGAACAAGATCAATCACTAATCCCTAACGATTTAAAAAAACACTATAAAATTCCAGGTGTTTATGAAAAAGATGCTATGTATAGCTATTATTTTTATAGGTCCATTCAGCGCGCAAAAAAAATTGACATTATTTACTCTACAGACTCTAGTTCTAAGCTAAATTCAGCTGAACCTAGCAGATTTATTCATCAAATTGAAAAAGAGCTTTGCGGCAACAAAAACTTAATTATTAAACGCAACACATTCAATTTCGAGTACAATAAATTGAAAGAAAACAGCATTATTCAAGATGAATTTTCAAAAAAACAGATATTAGCGCTTTTTGATAGAGGACTATCGGCATCTTCTATAAAAAAATACTTAGACTGTCCATTAGACTTTTACTACAAGTATATTCTTAAAATAAAAGAAAAAGAAATTGTAGAAGAAACAATTGAAAACAGTACTTGGGGCAGTATTCTACACCTTACCCTAAAAAGATTATTTGAAAATCGAACCACAATATCAGTAGCTGTTATTAATGAACTAAGAAAAAAATACTTAGCTATACTTCATGAAGAGTTTATCTTAAAATTTCCAGATCTAAGATTTAAAGATGGTGAAAACTCTCTTTTGTATCATCAAGCAATAAAATGTCTTGAATTATTTTTAGACAATGAAGAAAAAAATATTGTTAGTGATGGCAAGTACACCATACTTGGGGTTGAAAAAAAGATGTATCACGAATTAAAAATTAATCATAACAACAAAAATATAAATGTTAATATAAAGGGAGATATCGATAGAATTGATCAGACTTCAAAAGGAATTAGGATTGTAGACTACAAAAGTGGTTTTTTAACTGACAAAGACACTAAAATGAAAAATTTCGATGCCTTTAGTACAAAAAAATATTGTCTTCAGCTGATGTTATATGCTTATTTATACCACAAAAATCACAATCAAACAAACTTAAAATCATCGATTATATCTCTTAAAAACCCAAAAGCAAATTTTTTAAATCTATCGATAAACGGTTCAAATACTATTGATGAAAACATCTTGTTTGAATTTGAAGATTATCTTACTGAATTTGCAATTGGCTTAATGGATGATCATATTGAATACAAGCACAATGAAAAGCATAAATATTGTATGATCTGCTAGGGAGTTAGCTTATATCCTACTCCTCTTACAGATTTAAAATAGGTATGCGGATTAGATTCATTCTCAAAAATTTTTCTGAAGGATAGAATTACATTATCTATAGTTCTTGTTGATGGATAGACATCGTAACCCCAAATTTTTTCTAAGATTTCTTGCCTACTAACCACTTGATTACTTTTTTCAATAAGTAATCTTAAAAGCATGAGCTGTCTTTGTGTTAAACGAGAAACTTCTCCAGATGAAGAAACAACTTCATAAGATTTAAAATCTATTGTACAGTCACCTAAAATAAACTTATCTGAGAGTTCATCATTTGAAGAGTTACTTGATCTTTTAATTAAATTTTCAGAACGCAATATAAGCTCTTCAAGATTAAAAGGTTTACCAAGGTAATCATCACCACCCACTTTTAAACCGTTAACCCTGTCTTGGGAAGAATTTTTTGCTGTTAAAAACAAAATTGGTGTTTGTTTATCTTCTAATCGAATAGCTTCACAAATGTCGAAACCATTAACTCCTGGTAACATCACATCAAGGATAACCAAATCATACCTTCCTTCTTTAAATTTAGCAATAGCATTCTTACCATCATATACAGAATTAACCATATAGTTTTCCATTTCCAAATTCATTTTTATTGCTTCATGAAGATGATCTTCATCTTCAACTAATAAAATTCTTTTTTGCATAAATGATTTTTAAGAATAATAACAATGATACTATGTATATTTAAATAAAATATCTTACTTTTTTAAATAATTTACAAAATTACAAACAACCATGAGTCATATCTATCGTTATTAGATAAATTTATTGACTACTAATTAATCTAAAACAACAAAAAATGAAAAAAAGTTATCTATTACTAGTACTGTTTACTATCATATTTTCATTCACCTGTTTCTCTCAAAGCAATGCAGGTAATTCTACCAATCAGCAACCTGTTAAAAAAGCTGAGCTTAAATCTACTCAACCAGCAAAACAATCCATTCAAAAAAAATCCACAATTCAAAAAGCTGTTAAAGTTAAATTGATTGAAGTTGAAAAAGAAAAAGCAACAACTAAACCTAAACAAAAAGCAAAATTAGAAGATTCAAAAAATTAAACTTTTGCCTTATTTATTTATCTAAACTATTTACTCATGAAAAAGTACAATAAAATATTATTGGCATTATTTTGCTTAATAAGTGCTAACTACATACATTCTCAAATTAGCAATGGAGGTATTCCTTACACGTTTCAAAATAATATTCCAAAAACCCTAATTGAAACCCATGAAATAGCAAAACCAGCTGCTTCATTAATCAATTCTATTTCTGATGAAAAAGGACCATATAAAATTGGTCATTTAACTCCAGTTAACATCAACTCAAACAATTCAGGAACTTGGCAAACACTTGCTAATGGAGACAGAATTTGGAGATTAAAAATTTATGCTGAAGATGCGTTGGCTCTAGCCCTTCATTACAGCTGTTTCTATATTCCAAGTGGAGGTGAAATATTTTTATACAATGATTTAAAAAATCATGTTATCGGAAAATTTGAATCTGATAGGAATTTCATAAACCCCATTACTCACACACAAATGGTTCAAGGAGAAACAACATGGTTGGAATACTATGCCCCAGCTTATGTTACTGAAAACCCTATAATACAAATTTCTAAAGTAGCCTATGTTTTTAGAGGCGTTGAAGACTTTGTTTATCCATTTGTCAAAGAAGCTTCTGACAAGGAAAGTAACTTACTATTAAAAGCTGACCCTTGTCAAGTTGATGTTGCTTGTTCTCCTGAAAATGTTGGATGGGACGAACAAATTGATGCCGCTGTTCACTTTACAATAAGCTCTGGTGGTTGGTTGAGTGTTTGCTCTGCATCGCTTGTTAACAATACTGCTCAAGATTGCACACCTTACATATTAACTGCTTGGCATTGTAACGAAAAAAATGCAAATCAAACTGCTACAGGTCATACATGGTATTGGAATTATCAAAAAACATCTTGTCAACCCAATTCAAATGGTTCTGACCCTTCTAAAGGGAATCAAACAATGATTAATGGGACTGTTGTATCCTCTTCTGGAAGTGGGTCACTTAATAACCCACCATCAAATAATCAAGTTGCTGGTTCTGATTACGTGCTAGTTGAATTAAACTCACCTATTCCCACTTCTTATAATGCTTTTTATGCTGGATGGAATGCTGGCAATAGTTCTGCAAGCTCAGGTGTAAGTATTCACCACCCTGCTGGTTCTGCAAAAAAAATATCCACTTTTACTTCTTCTTTATCGAGTGCAACCTATAATGGAGGCGCAAGCTCTGCTCACTGGAGAGTTTACTGGGCTGGAACTGCTAATGGACATGGTGTTACTGAAGGTGGATCATCTGGATCTCCAATCTTTGATCAAAATGGAAGAGTTGTTGGCCAACTTTCTGGAGGAAGTTCATTTTGCACCAATACAAATAGTCCAGATTTATATGGAAAATTTTCTAAAAACTGGAACGGCAATGGAAGCACTAATCCATTATCTAACCTTAAACCAATACTTGATCCGGGGAATACAGGTGTCACCTTTTTAGACGGTGCCTATGAACCCTGTAATCAAAATAACCCACCCACTTGTGATATTGCTGCTAGTAGTACAACTATTACAGCTGGTGGATCAATTATTTTCAGTGATGCTTCAACTGGAAATCCAACAAATTGGTCATGGGATTTTGACAACACCTCTCAAGGTGGAGTTTCCCCAACAACATCTAATTCACAAAATCCAGGTTCAGTAAGCTATTCTAATGCAGGAAATTATGTTGTTGAGCTCACTGCTTCTAATGCAAACGGAACATGTACAACAACTGAAAACATTACTGTTAACACTCCAGGAAGCTCTACTGGTTGTGATACTTTGAGTAATATACCAGCTACAGACTCTGCAACTCTGTATTCTGTTGGTAACGGTGGATACGTTTCTGGATGGAATGGATATGGAGACATCTCAAAGTGTGATGTCTTCTCCAACTACTCTTCTTACACTAGTATAACTGGAATGCAACTTTACTTGTATGGTGTAAATGATGGTGGAAACGGAGCAACTGTAGATTTCAATGTTTGGGATGATAATGGAGGGCAACCAGGTTCTATTATTGCTACAACTCAAGTAAGTCTATCTGCTTTAGATGCTGCAATTCCTAACAGCGGAGGTTTATATAATGTAAGTTTCCCATCTGCTGTAACGCTTAACGGGAACCCTGTGTATTGTGGTCTAACCATGAATGGTTTTGCCGCTTATCCAGGCGGTCAAGATTCACTCGGAATCATTACAAATTCATACAATGATCCAACAGCAAACACAGGATGGGAACAATGGAGTAATGGTTCATGGTATGCCTATGATGATCAAAATTCATTTGGAATAACGCTATCTCACTTTATATTTCCAGTTTTTTGTGGTGGTTGTGGTTCTTCACTTGTCATTAACCCAAGTACTACCAATCCAACATGTAATCAAAACAATGGATTAATCAATATTTCAACTTCTGGTGGATCTGCTCCTTATCAATACAGTATTGATGGCGGTACGACCTTCCAAGCATCTGGTACTTTTTCTGGCCTTGCACCTGGAACTTATAATGTTGTAATTGAAGATGCTTCTGGCTGTTCAGAAACCAATATAATTAGCCTAAGTAATCAAGGTGGAGTTACAGCAACTATAAGCTCTACCCAAAGCATATGTTCAGGAAATTCTGCAACTATTTCAGCTGGGGGTGCTGGAGCTGGTGGATCTTACCAATGGGATAATGGACTAGGCTCTGGTGCATCTCATGTGGTTTCACCAACTGTTACTACAACTTATAGCGTTGTTGTAACTGACGCTAATGGCTGTACAGATAATGCAAGTGTTATTGTTGTAGTAAACACTGCTCCAAATGTTACTGTCAATCCTTCTTCTGCTACAATATGTGGTGGAGAAAGCATTGTAATTTCAGCATCAGGTGCACAAACTTACAGTTGGAATACGGGTTCGTCTGGTTCTTCAATAACAGTTAATCCTTCTAGTCAAACAACTTATACAGTTATTGGTTCTAATGGGAATTGTGCAGGTAACCCTGCAACTTCAACTATTTCAGTAACATCAGCTCCAACAGTAATTGCATCTGCAACCCCAACAAGTGTTGCTGTTGGTGGAACTGTTTCTTTTAGTAGTGCTGGTAGTGGAGCTACTTCTTATGTTTGGGATTTTGGTGATGGAAACTCATCAACACAATCTAATCCATCACATACCTATTCATCCTCAGGAATATTTGTGGTAACGCTTACTGGAACTCTTAACGGATGTACTAGTACTAATCAAATTACCATTAATGTTGGTGGTGTTGGAATTGATGAAAGTGATTTTGAAAATTCTATTTCTATTCAACCCAATCCTAATAATGGAATTTTTGAGGTTTCAATGAACTTTACAAAAGCACACAATATTAAACTTGATTTATACAATTCTATTGGTCAAGTAATCACTAGCAAGGAATTATCTAATGCTGTAAGCACAAAGATTGATTTTAACTTAAGTGAATATTCTTCAGGTGTGTATTATTTGTCTGTTCAATCTAATCACGGTAATCTGACTACAAAACGTTTGTTTATTAGTCAATAATATTGTTTCACAAAGGCCTCTTTTTGAGGCCTTTTTTCTTTTCTATAAGAAAGGATGATTATTTTTGGGCTATGATATCTAAAGATTTAAAACCCAAACATTTAAATATAATTTCAGAAAACACGCTTGTTTCTCACTTAAAAATTGAATTTACTGAAATAGGTAATGATTATATTGTTGCTAAAATGCCTGTTGATGAAACTACCTATCAACCAATGGGAATACTTCATGGTGGAGCTAGTGTAGCATTAGCTGAAACTGTTGGAAGTTGTGGTTCACACTTCATAATTGACAATACCACGCATTATGCAGTTGGGATTGAAATTAACGCCAATCATGTTGGAAGTGCCTACGATGGTTTTGTATATGCGACTGGAAAAATTGCTCACCTTGGAAGAACAACTCACATATGGAATATTGAAATTAAAGATGAATCTGAGAAATTAATTACTATTGCTAGACTAACAATGATGATTCTTAAACGATCATAAATGAAACTAACCCAAGAAGATAGTTTTGTTATTTATAGAAAACCATATTCTAAAAAATTGTTTCTTATTAGTGGAAAATGGTCTAAAAAGCATACTATTTCTGATAATTTAGAATTCGTTATCGGTGAGTTTCCAAATTCTAACCCTATTTATTTAAATGGTAAAAAATCTATTGTTAATTCTCCTATTGAAATTGTAAATACAAAAATAGAACCGGCTATTTTATCGGCTAGCAAAAATCAATACCTTAAAACAGCAAGAAATTACATTGACCTTTGCAATACTAGTAGTTTAAAAAAAATTATTCTTAGTAGAGTAATTTCAACAACAAACACAGCTAAAAACATCTATACAATTTTCGACAAATTGTGTAGTAAATATGACCATTCATTTAATTACCTATTAAATCATCCTAAAATTGGGATGTGGATGGGGGCTTCGCCAGAAGAATTAATTTCTGGAAATAAAGCTGAAAATTTTTCAACCTCCGCTCTTGCCGGAAGTAAAAAATGGAATACTAACCTAAAATGGACTAAAAAGGAAATTGAAGAGCAGCAATATGTTAAAAATTACATTGAGCAAAAGTTGAAAAGATATGCTACAAATGCTATTTGTGATTCAGATCTTAAAACAATGAGAGCTGGAAATGTTGCTCATCTAAAGTCAACATTTAAATTTAAAACCGATTTACCTATTTTAGATGTTGTCAATAAACTTCATCCAACTCCGGCAATCAGCGGATATCCTGTTAAAAAATCAATAGAGTTAATTTTAGAAAATGAGCCCCATAAAAGAAGTTTATATTGTGGCTATATTGGAGAAGTATCTCAATCTAGTGCTGATTTATTTGTAAATCTTAGGTGCATGAAAATAAATAAGAACCAACTTAATATATATGTCGGAGGAGGGATTACCAACTTAAGTAATGCTGATGATGAATGGGAAGAAACACAGATAAAAAGCCAAACATTATTGGCTGTAATAAAAAAATGATGAAATTCGTTATATGACAACTTCTTTTAAAAGAATACAAATCTTAACTGATTTACTAAAACAACACGGCATCAAAAATATTGTGTTTTCCCCTGGATCTAGGAATGCTCCTTTAGTGTTAGCTTTTAGAAATGATTCTTTTTTTAACACAAAAGTAGTGGTTGATGAGCGATCTGCAGCTTTTGTTGCATTAGGAATGTCTCAACAACTAAAAAAACCTGTAATTATTTGCTGTACTTCTGGTAGCGCCACACTTAACTACTCCCCTGCAATTTGTGAGGCCTATTATCAGAAAATACCTTTACTAATTTTAACCGCTGATAGGCCTCCTGAATGGATAAATCAAGGCGAAGGGCAATCTATTAATCAAAATGCCATATACAATAACTACATAGGAGGGAGTTTTCAATTTCCAGTTGATGAGAACCCAGATACACTATGGCAATCCGGAAGAATAACCAATGAAGCAGTAAATTTATGTAAGTCTAGTTCTCTTCCTGTTCATATTAATCTACCCTTCAGAGAACCTCTGTATAATACTAGTAAAAACTCGATTTCAAGAAAAAAAATACACCTCACCAATACACATACAACAATTGCAGAGGATCAATGGAAAGAAATCATTACAAAATGGAATAGCCATTCAAAAAAGTTAATCATCTGTGGACAAAATCAAAAAAGTCAAAAGCTTAATAAAATTATAAATGAAATTAGTAAAGATCAAAACACAATTGTTCTAACTGAAACAACATCTAATTTAAAAGGTGACCATTTCATTAATTGTATTGATAGAACACTTGAAAGAATTTATGGAAAAGCTGAATTTATTCCTGAACTGATCATCTCTTTTGGTGGAGCAATTATTTCAAAAAAAATTAAGACCTTATTTAGAGATTACAATCCTTTTGAGCATTGGAGTATTTCTGAAAACAATAATTCCATGGATGTATTTACCTCACTAACAAGAATTATTCCTGTTAGTGAAGAATTATTTTTTGAAGCTTTATTGAAAAAAATCAGTATATCCAATACTGGAAACTATAAAAAAATATGGCTAGACGAATATGCCATTTCAGAAAAAAACCACGAAAAATTTCTCCAAAACGCTCCTTGGTCTGACCTTAAAGCACATGAGCTTATTTCAAATGAAATTCCTGAGCATACTAATATTCAATTGGGGAATAGTACAAGTGTTCGTTATGTTCAACTTTTCAATTGTAAACCAAATTTAAATTTTTATGGAAATAGAGGAGTTAGTGGAATTGATGGGTCAACCTCTACAGCTCTAGGTGCTGCAATAATTAGCGAACAAAATATGCTTTTGATAACTGGAGATTTGAGTTTTGTATACGACAACAATGCACTTTGGAACAATCATGTCCCTAAAAACTTAAAAATAATTGTTATCAACAACAATGGAGGGGATATTTTCAACATCATTCCCGGCCCTTCTGATTCTGAGTTTTGTGATGAAAATTTTGTAAGCAACAACCCATCAAGTATTGAGCTACTAGTAAAAGCTCATAATGTGAATTATTTAAAAGCTTCATCCGAAGCCCAAACAAAACAAATGCTTCCCTTATTGTTTAACTCTAAAGAAGCTGCTGTTTTAGAAATTAATACTAGCACATGTAAAAATAGTGACATCTTATCTTCTTACTTTAAGGAAGTAAAGCGGTAATTGATGAGATTTTAAAAAATAATATGATGATAAATTGGAAAACAATAAAAGACTATGAAGACATCACCTTTAAAATGGCTGATGGTGTTGCCAGAATTGCTTTTAACCGACCTGAAGTAAGAAACGCATTTCGCCCCAAAACTGTAGATGAGTTATTAGAAGCTCTTATAATTTGTCATGAGAGTCAAGAAATTGGAGTTGTTCTTATTACTGGAGAGGGTCCTTCTGAAAAAGATGGTGGATGGGCATTCTGTTCTGGGGGAGATCAAAGAGTTCGTGCCAAAAGAGGTTACCAAGGTCTTGATGGAGTAAATAAATTCAATATTCTTGATGTTCAACGTCAAATTAGATTCATGAATAAAGTTGTAATTGCAGTGGTTCCAGGTTGGGCAGTGGGTGGAGGACATAGCCTCCATGTTGTTTGTGACATGACAATAGCAAGTAAAGAAAACGCCATATTTAAACAAACAGATGCAGATGTGGCTAGCTTTGATGGTGGTTTTGGATCTGCATATCTTGCCCGACAAGTTGGACAAAAAAGAGCTAGAGAAATTTTCTTTTTAGGCATGAACTATTCTGCTGAAGAAGCTTATGAAATGGGAATGGTAAATAAAGTTGTTACTCATGATAAGCTTGAAGAAACAGCATATAACTGGGCTCAAGAAATTATGAAAAAAAGTCCTACAGCAATTAAAATGCTAAAATTTGGCTTCAATCTTATTGACGATGGATTGGTTGGACAACAAGTTTATGCAGGAGAAGCTACTCGCCTTGCCTACGGAACAGATGAAGCGGAAGAAGGACGTAATTCTTTTTTAGAAAAACGCGATCCAAATTTCAAGAAATATCCAAAGTTTCCTTAGCTATAAATTTTGATATATACCCTCCATTAGATCAACAATAGCCTCTTTTACTTTTTTACTTGTTGATGAAAAATTATTTAGCATAATAGTAAAAGGATAATAGGATTCATTTTTTATAAAATATCCCGCATAACACCTAATGCCATCCATAGAACCACTTTTTCCAATAAAATGGTTTTCAATTGAAGATCCTATACCCAAATATTTCAATGTTCCCGATACCCCTGCTTTAGGAAGAGTACTTAAAAAAGTGGATTTTAAAGTGTTGTTATTAAAAATATAAATTAAGAGTTTGTTCATTATTCCTGGTGAAATGAGATTTTTTCTTGAAAGTCCACTAGCATCAACAGTATAAAAAACATGTTTTAATTGCAATTGATTTGTCCAATAATCATTCATTAAAAATGGAGCGCTTTCAATACTTAAGCTTGAATCCATTAAACACATAGACTTTAGAAGAATATGCTCAGTATAATTATTATTACTTTTAGTATTTACATTTTCAAGTAAGTTTAACAGAGATGGTGATTTATAAATCAACAGCGTATCGAGCCGATCAATAGAGTTTATGTTTTGATGCTCAAAATTAAGCAACTGCTCAATTTCATTTTTAAGATAGCATGAAGGATCATGCATTGAAATTTTTACTTTAAAATTCTTTTTAGAACGCGGAATTTCCCCAACAATAGTTCTTACTGAATCATAAGGGGCCCCATAACCATAAGCCAAGTCTCTATTTGATTCACCAGAAACAACTTTATTTACTATAGTAACTTGATTATTTTCTGGGATGATCTTAGATATCGTTGTTGGGCCACCAACTGTATCCGAAGAATTAAAATACACTTCAATTGTATTGTCTCTAAAACTTATTGAAGATACTCCAGCTCCATAATAATTTCCAATATCACCCCAAAGCCAATTACTATTTACACTGTAAGATCCTTTATTATCTAAAAGAAATAATCTTCCAGAAATCTTTTTAACCCCCTTTTCAATCAATATAGCATTAAGGCTTTTTAAGAAACTATAGTCGGAAAAATAAACACTCTCTAAACTAGGGTCGCCAGAACAAACAACATATAAATTTCCATTAATAATTCCAGAATTTATATCCAATTCACCACTATACAACACCTTAGTAGTAAATCTAAAATCATTAGAAAGAAGTTCTAAAGACGTTGCTGTGGTAAATAACTTTTGAATGGAAGCAGGAACAAATAGTTTTTGTGAATTGTAATCCAGTAAATTATTTCTAGTTTGAATATCATAAAGTTGTATACCTACATGAGCATCATACAAAATACTATTGTTTAAAAAAGCAGTTAAAACACTGTCAATTGCACTCTTATTTTGTGCACTAACCAATGTTTCTAAAAGAACTAAAACAATAAATATGACTTTTTTCACCTCTAAATTTTAAATAATCTGCTCAAATATCACTCCAATCGTTAAATTAGCCAAAAAGAAATTAGCGTGTGCGGAATAACGGGATATATTTCATTAAACAAACCTCTTTCTCATAAAAAAGAATTACTCTCAAATGCTGTTAAGACATTAAGCAAAAGAGGACCTGATAATATTGGAATATTTAGAGATGAAAATTGTGAGCTTGGCCATGCAAGATTAAGCATAATTGACACAAGCTCAGATGCAAATCAACCCATGGAAGATGATTCCAAGCAATTTGTAATTGTATTTAATGGCGAATTATACAATTTTAAAGAGCTTAAAAAAGAATTACAGAATAAAGGGCACGAATTTAAGACGAATTCAGATACTGAAGTTATTCTTCATAGCTATATGCAGTACAAAGAAAAATGTGTTGATTATTTCAATGGTTTTTTTGCATTTTGCATATATGATAAATTAACCAATTCATGTTTTATTGCTCGAGATCGATTTGGAATTAAGCCATTATACTATTCCAAGACCAATGATGGACTCTACTTTGGTTCAGAACTAAAAGCCATTCTGCATTATCCTATTGAAAAAAATATTGATAAAAAGGCTCTAAACCTTTATTTCAGACACAATTATATACCCGCTCCATACACTATTTTATCTTCTTGCAAAAAATTACTTCCTGGAGAGTGCATAACTATTAAAAACAAAGAAATTACGTTTTATAAATACTATTCAGTTAAAGAGAGTAAACCATGCGCAGATGATTACGATAAAGCTCAAAAAAAAATCAAACAATTGTTGTATGATTCTGTTGAAAAAAGGATGATTGCTGATGTTCCATTGGGAACTTTTTTAAGTGGAGGTGTTGACTCAAGTATAATATCATTAGTAGCTTCTAGAATAAGTAAGGACATAAATACTTTCTCAATTGGATTTCCTGACGAACCACTTTTTGACGAATCTAAATATGCCAATTTGGTCGCTAAACACATTTGCTCTAAACATCACACTTTTGAGGTCACCAATAAAGACTTGTTTAACAATCTTGAAGAAATTTTAGATTACATAGATGAACCTTTTGCCGATTCATCGGCTATAAATGTTTATTTATTATCCAAAAAGACCAAAGAAAACGTTACTGTATCTCTTTCAGGTGATGGCGCTGATGAATTATTTACTGGTTATAATAAGCACGATGCATTATTTTTTGCTGATCAGAAAAACTATAAAACCACTTTACTAAAAACTTTTGGAGCAACCTCAACCTTATTTCCAAGTTCAAGAAACTCTAAAATTGGAAATCTAGGAAGAAAATTAAAAAAACTTAATTCCGGGCTTCAACTCAACAAAGAAGATAGGTATTTACAGTGGGCAGCATTTATGGATAAAAATCAAATAAAAGAGCTAACAAATAATAATGAAATACCAAATCCTTTATACAATATCGATTTTACTGATTTTTCTGATTATTTAAAAGCTGATTTCCAATTGGTTCTTACCAATGATATGCTTAAAAAAGTTGATCTTATGAGTATGGGAAATTCATTAGAAGTAAGAACTCCTTTTCTTGATCACAACTTGGTCGAGTATGTTTTCTCCCTTCCGACAAATTATAAAATTGATTCTAAAAACAAAAAGAAGATTCTAAAAGACACTTTTAAGGCTGAACTACCAGAGAATTTATTCGATCGCAAAAAACATGGTTTTGAAGTTCCTCTTGAAAAATGGTTTCAAAACGAATTAAAAACTTATCTGAAGGAAAAAATATTCAATAATAACCCCTTAGTAAAACAGGGATATTTAAACCAAGATGAACTTTCTAAGATGGAGCAAAAATTATTTAGTGGTAATTCTGGAGAAACAGTTCTACATACCTGGGCGTTAATAGTTCTTGAAAATTGGTTCCGAAAATACATGATGTAGAAAAAATTGTGAATAACGATTATTCTAATTGCTTTTTAGTTTAAGCAAACTCCTAATTTTACATAGTAATTTACTACCATGCCAAAAGTGTTAAGAATCATAAACCGTTTTAATTTAGGTGGTCCAACATACAATGCTGCCTACCTTACCAAATACATGGCTCCTGATTATGAAACGCTTTTGGTAGGCGGAATGCATGATGAATCTGAAGGAAGCTCAAAATTTATTCTTGATAATCTGGATATAGAACCTGTTCTAATTCCAGAAATGAAAAGAGAACTCAATTTCAAAGAAGATCGAATTGCTTTTGGTAAAATTAAAAACTTAATAAAAGAGTTTCAACCAGATATTGTTCACACCCACGCTTCTAAAGCTGGTGCATTAGGTAGACTTGCAGCCCATCAATTGGGAGTTAAAGGAATTGTACACACCTTTCACGGTCATGTTTTCCATTCTTATTTTGGAACACTAAAAACACAATTCTATAAAAATATTGAAAGGTATTTAGCTAAAAAATCGTCTAAAATCATTGCTATTAGTGAGATTCAAAAAAAAGAATTAAGTATTGATCATAGAATTTGTTCAGCGGATAAAATAAATGTTATACCATTAGGATTTG
>PAZE01000047.1 GCA_002716065.1 Crocinitomicaceae bacterium
CGATTTCTACAACGAAAATACTATAAAAATCACACGTAATGAATTTTAGAATTGAAAAAGACACAATTGGAGAAGTGAAAGTTCCTTCGGTGATCTTTTACTCTTTTATCATCTAAAACATAGCTTCTAATTTGTGATCCCCATTCAATTTTCTTTTTTCCAGCCTCTATTTCATCTTGCTTTTCTCTTTGTTTTCTAATTTCTATCTCGTACAACTGAGACTTTAATAATTGAATAGCTTTTTCTCTGTTTGCTAGTTGAGATCTAGATTCAGTATTTTCAATAACAATTCCACTTGGACCATGTTTTAGACGAACGCCAGTTTCTACTTTATTTACGTTTTGTCCTCCAGCACCTCCACTTCTAAAAGTATCCCAAGAAATGTCAGCTGGATTAATTTTTATATCTATAGAATCATCTACTGATGGATATACATATACAGATGAAAACGAGGTCATTCTCTTTCCTTGAGCATTAAACGGACTAACCCTTACAAGTCGGTGAACACCATTTTCACCCTTTAGATAACCAAAAGCAAAGTCTCCAGATATCTCTAATGTAACAGTCTTGATCCCAGCAACGTCACCGTCTTGAAGGTTTAATTCTTTTACTTTATAGTTGTTTTTTTCTGCCCACATTAAATACATTCTCATGAGCATTGAAGACCAATCACAGCTTTCAGTTCCTCCAGCACCTGCAGTAATTTGAAGTATAGCATCTAGGCTATCTTCTTGGCTTGAAAGCATGTTTTTTAATTCTAATTCTTCAATTAATTTTTTGGTTTTTGCATAGATTGAATCTATCTCTTTTTCTTGAACTTCACCTTCCTTGAAGAAATCATATAGAACTTGAGCATCTTCAATTTGAGTTTGAATTTTATCACAAGCATCTACCCACAACTTCTTTTGTTTGATTTTTTTTAATACGATCTCAGCTGCCTTGGGATCGTTCCAAAACTCGGGATCCTGAGTTTTGATTTCTTCTTCAGCTATTTCAGTTTTTTTAACTTCTATGTCAAAGATACCCCCTCAACGCATCCAGGCGTTTTGACAATTCATCCAATTGTTCTGTAGAAATCATTTAATCTTGTTTACCACGAAACTAAAAATCTAAATCAAATAGTAAAGCTATTTTATTGACTTTTTTAAATAAATTTTACTTCCAACAATAAGTTTTGAATCTACACTTAGGTTATTTCTTTTACTAATTTTTTTGAGTTTAACTCCGTAAAATTGAGAAATTGAGCTTAGGTCATCTCCATTTTGTACAATGTGATAAGCATATTTACATCTGTTTCTTTTAGGTTGCAGAAAAATAATATCTCCTACTTTGAGGATGTCTCCTTTTTGGAGCTCATTGTATTTAAAAATTTGCCATAATCCCATGTCAAATTCTCTAGAAATACTATAAAAAGTGTCCCCTTTTTTTGCCAAAATGAACCTAATATTATTTGTGTGAATTTTCACTTCATGCATTACTGGTTGATGAATAGCTGCTCTAGTTTTTTGAGATGATTTTTTTGTTGGTTTAGACTTGGCTAAAAAAGTTGACTCATCAAATTTATTAAGCTGATGTTTTTCAATTAAAGCAATAAGTATATAAGCGTATTTTGGATTTGTAGCGTATCCTGCTTTTTTTAATCCTTTTGCCCATCCTTTGTAATCCTTAAGATCCAATTGAAATAAAGATGCGTATCTGCTTCTTGTAGATAAGAAAATGGAATGATCTTCAAAAGACTCCAAAGCAGAGGAGTATTTTCGAAAGCATTCATTTTTTTTGTCATCATCTTGATAGATTTCTTGGCCCTCCCAGTTGTGGCATTTTATTCCAAAATGATTGTTACCATACTTAGCCAATTCAGAATTCCCATTACTACTTTCAAGAATTCCTTGGGCAAGCGTAATACTTGCTGGTATTTTGTAATCTACCATCTGATTAATGGCTTCTTCACTATACTTGTCAATGTATTGCTCTCTAGTCATAAATCGCTCCGCAGGCTGAGCAAACGCATTAAGGCAAATAGAGAATAGTGCAATAAATAAGAGAAGACTTTTAAGGGGAATGTTAACTTGCATTACTAGTACATTTAAAGCTAAATCAGTTGGTAAACGATGTGTCTTGTTAAAGGTTACGAAAAAATAGATGAAGAAATTAAGAAAGGGATGTTAGCTTATTATTAAAGTCTTTAAAATGAGCAATAGGTTGTTTTTCATCATTAAACCAAATACTTCCCATAGTAGCCAACCCTTTAAAGCCGATATTTTGAATAATTTCAAGATTTGATAGGCTAATGCCACTTGAAGCGTATACGTTAAAATCCAATTGAGGAATAACATTTTCCAAAGTACTAATGTTGAAATCACTGTTTAACTCCCCATTTTTAAACATAGGAGATAAAAGTACATAACTGTAAAATTTGGGTAAATCAATTAATTTTTCAATAGAGTGGCAAGAACAAGAAATTATTGATTGTCTTTTTATTCTTCTAACTAAAAAAACTAAAAAATTTCGATAATTTGTTTTTCTTCTTATGTCTCTAGAAAGGTGAATTCCTTTTAAGTTGTACTTAAACAATAATGAGTAATGGGAGTGAATGACAAGCCTGTTATGGAATTTTTCAGGAATTTGATTTATGTAAGAGGACAATTGTTTTCTCGAAAAATTAGGTTTTTTTATGTGTAATGTTTGCAATCCACTTTCTAGCATTTTAATTACAATATAAATCTCACTTCTAAACTTATCGTTACTTGTAAATAAAATTAATTGCATTTTATTCTATTGTTTAGTTTTTCGATTAAACTAGTGTTTTTTTCGATAGCGTTTCCAATAACAATTAAATCAGCACCCGAAAGCCACGCATTTTCTAGATCTTCATAAGTTTTTATACCTCCACCTACAAT
The DNA here is from genome assembly GCA_002716065.1 of Crocinitomicaceae bacterium. Taxonomy (GTDB): domain Bacteria; phylum Bacteroidota; class Bacteroidia; order Flavobacteriales_D; family Parvicellaceae. The sequence continues at coordinate 2,901 of PAZE01000047.1, forward strand.
TAGAGGACAAGAAATTTCTTTCTTAATAGTAGAAATCATTTTCTTTGAAATGGGCTTAATTGCCCCAGAACCAGCATCAATGTAGATAAGTTGTAAGCCAAGTTGTTCTCCTGCCAATGCAGTTGATGCAGCAATGTGATATTTGTCTGCAGGTATAGGTGTAGTATTACTAATGTATTGAACAGAAGAAGGTGTTCCTCCATCTATTAGAATATATCCCGTAGGTAGAATACTTAAGTTAGACTTTTTCAATTGATATGCTGATTGCACATGTTTGCCAATGAGTAAATCGGGATTTCTTCCACTAATTAAACTTAGTAATAGTATTGCGTCAGCAGAGGAAGAAATTTGAGTGTTATCGCCAGGAAAAATAATTATTTTCTTTTTAGAAAGAGCGTGGATTTCTTTAATGTATAAATCAAAGTCAGTTTTAAAAAGCTGACTTCCTCCAACAAAAATATAATTGCATGAAGAATTGTTGATTTTTTGAATTAGCTCTTTAAGTTGATTAATACTGGTTTTATCTGGATCAATCAGAACTGCCCACATTTTATCCCCATTTTGGGACTTCTGTGCTATTTCAAAATTAATATTCAATGATCTATAATTTCACTTGTGAAAGCTAGTAAATAATTTTTAAATGAATGCATGTTTATTTTACATTGAAATTTTAATTTAGGGTGAGCACAAAAGCCAATGAAGTCATTTGATGATTTTTGTTTTATTGTAAGGTGTTCTTTAAATAAAATAGTTGGTATCCCATGAACTTTATACATAGCTTCTTTGGCAGCCCATAGTTGAGTTAGTTCTTGTATGTCATTATTCTGAATAAAGTCATTTTTGTTTTGAAATTTTGGAGCTATTTTTAGAATTTTAGTGTTAACCGATTGAAGATCTATTCCACAAGATTGATTAGATAAAAGTAATCCAATGTAGTTGTTGTCATTAGAAATACTAATAAAATCAGTGCCTGAAATAAGATCTGGTTTCCCAAATTTATTTTGTTTAATATCATTTTTAGGGCAAAGCTCATGTGCCAATAATCTGGTGGCTAATATTTGATGTCTTCTTTTGTTATTTCTGTAGTTTTTCCAATTTGGGTGGTAAGAAGTGAAAATAGTTTCCGCAAATTTTAAATCATCATCATGGGAAATTTTCCAAAATCCAATTTTGCCATTTTGAACATTTTTTATTTTTACTAGCCCCATATTTATGATGTGATTAAAAAAGTTGCTAAATTTATTAAATTAGACGATTATAAACAGTATAAAATTATGAGAACTGCGCTTGTTTTATTTGTTGCCTTCTTTTTTTCAATTTATGGCTCTGCTCAGAGTTTGTATAAGTTTAAAAAAGGAAGTAAAGAAGGTTTTATTAACGGTACAGGAAATGTTGTTGTTTCTCCAATTTATGATGATGTCGATGATTTTTCAGAAAACTTTGCAAAAGTTAAAATAGGAAGTAAATACGGTTATATTAACTCAAAGGGTGAAGAAGTTATTACTATTAAATATTTAAGAGGCACTGCTTTCAAAGAAGGATTGGCTGCTGTAAAAGATGAGTCAGGATGGCATTATATAGATAAAAAAGGGGAGGTGAAATATGATGAAAAGTGCAATTATGCTTATGCTTTTAATGAAGGTCTTGCTAGACTTCAAGTTGGCGTGAAGTTTGGTTACATAAATAAGGAAGGTCAGATGGTGATTTCACCAAAATTTGATAAAGCCTATGACTTTAATGAAGGTTTAGCTAGAGTTGAAATTGCTGGAAAATGGGGTTTTATCAATAAAAAGGGAGATTTTGAAATTGACCCCAAATTTGATTGGGTTTTTGATTTTAGTGAAGGAATGGCTGACTTTAGAAAGGGGACAGAAAAAGAAGGTAAATACGGTTTTATTGATAAATCTGGTAATGTTGTTATTCCTGCTAATTACGATCGTGTTTTTGCTTTTCATGAAGGAAGAGCATTATTCAGAAAAGGCTCGTTTAGGGGGGGGAAGTATGGATATTTGGATAGTAAAGGAAATGTTGTTGTGGAACCTGTTTTTGACGGAGCTATGAACTATTGTGAGGGACGAGCAAATGTATCTAAAGGAATTGCTAAAGAGGCTAAATGGGGTTATATCGATTACGATGGCAATCAAGTTATTCCCTTAAAATATTCAAGGCCTTCAGAATTTAACAACAATTTAGCATTAGTCAGAATAGGGGATTTCAGAACAGGAACTGAAGGCTACATCAATAAACAAGGTAAATTTATTTGGAAATCATCAAATAAATAGATTTCTTTCGGGCTTTATTTTTTTAACAAGCAATTTGCTATGAGTAAATTTGAAGAATTAGGTGACGATCATTGGATGTCTAGTCAAGAGACACCTGTTAAAAAGGAAGCTTTAGCATTATCTGATCAAGAAAAAGTTTCTAAAATAAGCTTTCACTTTAAAAAAATAATGGAGCTATTAGGACTAGATTTAAATGATATGAGTTTGTCTGGAACACCAAATAGGGTGGCTAAAATGTATGTGAACGAAGTATTTAGTGGTTTAAATCCTAAAAATGCACCTAAAATTTCTTTATTCCCAAATAATTACCGATACACTGGGATGTTGGTGGAAAAAGACATTGAGGTATATTCTACCTGTGAGCATCATTTTGTTCCTATTATTGGTAAGGCTCATGTTGCATACATTGCAAAAGATAATGTGATAGGTTTATCCAAGATTAACAGAATTGTTCAACATTACTGTAAAAGACCCCAAGTTCAGGAACGGTTAACTATTGAAATAACCAATGAGTTAAAAAAAGTTTTAGATATTGAGGATGTGGCATGTGTTATTGAAGCTAAACATTTATGTGTAAATATGAGAGGCGTTAGAGATACAAAAAGTGTAACTATAACTGCAAAATATTCTGGAGCGTTTAACAATGAATCTCAGAAAAAGGAGTTTTTAAGTCACATAAATTTAGATTCTAATTTTGATTTGTAGATTTTGATGGGAGATTTATTTGTATACAATACTTTAGTTGGAGATAAAGTGAAATTTGAACCAGTTTCTGCTGGTAATGTTGGAATTTATGTTTGCGGGCCAACGGTATACAGTGAAGTGCATTTAGGCAATTGTAGAACTTTTGTTTCTTTTGACGTGGTGGTTAGATATCTTAGGTTTTTAGGATACAATGTCCGTTATGTTCGAAATATAACAGATGCCGGTCATTTAGAAAATGATTCAGATTTTGGTGAGGATAAAATTTCAAAAAAAGCAAAGCTTGAACAATTGGAACCTATGGAAATTGTTCAAAAGTATACGCTAAATTTTCATAGTGTAATGTCTCAGTTTAATACTTTGCCTCCAAGTATAGAGCCTACAGCTACCGGACATATTGTAGAGCAAATCGAAATGGTTAAGTCAATTCTTGAAAATGGCCATGCTTATGTCGAAAATGGATCAGTATATTTTGACGTTGCTAAATATAACTCTGATGGTAATAACTATGGTCATTTAAGTCGTAGAGATATTGAAGAGATGAGTGCTGGTTCTAGAGATTTACAAGGCCAACAGGAAAAAAGGAATCCTGTCGATTTTGCTCTATGGAAAAATGCTTCTGAAGAACACATTATGAAGTGGCCATCTCCATGGGGAATTGGGTTTCCTGGTTGGCACTTGGAGTGCTCAGCTATGGGGGCAAAGTACCTTGGGGATCATTTTGATATTCATGGAGGTGGAATGGATTTAAAATTTCCACATCACGAATGTGAAATTGCCCAGTGTGTTAGTGCTCACAAAAAAAATCCTGTTAATTATTGGATGCATACAAATATGCTAACTTTAAATGGCAAGAGAATGTCTAAGAGTACAGGAAACACGCTACTTCCTGAGGATATTTTTTCTGGTGAAAATGCAATTTTAAACAAGGCTTTTTCCCCTATGGTAGTACGTTTTTTTATGCTTCAAGCACATTACAGAAGTATCTTGGATTTTTCAAGTGAGGCATTGAGTGCTTCGGAGAAAGGGTTTAATAAACTGATGCAGGCAAATTTACTGTTGCAAAAAGCTATATATTCTAAAGCAACATTGGATAAGCAATTGGAAACTAAAGTTGTTGATTTAATAAATGGTTGTTACAAACACATGAATGATGATTTTAATACTCCTTTAACTATTGCAACCCTTTTTGAATTGGTTGCAATAATTAACACACTAAATTCAACGAATTCTTTTGGAACCCTGTCTGAAAAAGTATTTAATAGTCTTCAAAATACAATGAATGGCTTTATTATTGATGTACTTGGTTTAGATAGTGTTCAAATCAATAATAAAAACGATAAATCTGAAAAACTAATTGAGTTAATGCTTTCGCTTAGAGCAGAAGCAAAAAATAATAAAGATTATGCTCTTTCTGATAAGATAAGAGATGATTTAACTAAAATAGGTGTTGTAATTAAAGATGGTAAAGACGGCACCACATTTACACTAACATAAATTAAATTTAAAATGAAAAAAATTCTATTTCTAGCTGCAATGGCATCATCTATTACAGCATTATCACAAGAAAAATTTGAAACCAATAAAAAGGATAGTGAATATAAGTTTACTGTTTTAAAAGATCTTGAAGCAACTGAAGTTCAATCTCAAGGCAGAACTGGTACTTGTTGGAGTTTCTCTTCTCTATCATTTTTTGAGTCTGAAATAATTAGAATAAAAAATGAAAAACATAATCTTTCAGAGATGTTTATTGCTAGAAATGCTTATGTCGGAAAAGCAGAAAACTTTCTTAGAATGTATGGTACTTTTACTTTTGGTCCAGGAGGTGCATTTCATGATATTCCTTGGGTAATTAGAAGATACGGAATTGTCCCTGAAGAGGTATATGAAGGCTTAAATTATGGAGATAGTATTCATAGACACGCAGAGATGGAAGCAATTTTAGGTGCAACTGTAAAGGAGTTAGCTAAAAAACCTCAAAATGGTAGGTTAACACCTGTTTGGAAAAAAGCATACACAGGAATTTTAGATGCTTATTTGGGTGATCTTCCAGATAATGTTGAAGAATTTAAGTTTATGTATAAAGGTCAGGAGTATACTCCTATGTCCTATACAAAATCTCTTGGTTTAGATATGGATAATTACATTTCATTAACCTCGTACACTCATCATCCTTTTTATTCAAAATTTGTTTTAGAAGTTCAGGATAATTGGGCAATGCAATCGGGCTATAATTTGCCAATTGATGAATTTATGAAAGTTATGGAAGATGCTATTATGGGTGGATATACTTTTGCTTGGGGAGCTGATGTTTCTGAAAAAGGTTTTGCCTACAGAGATGCTCTTGCTATTCTTCCTGAAGATGAGTCTACCATTACTAAAAAAGGAAGAGATAATAAACATTTTAGTGATGCTGGAGCGGCTAAAATTAGTGATGCTTTTATAACTCCAGTTAAAGAAAGAAATGTTACTCAACAAGAACGTCAAATAGCATTTGATAATCAAGAAACTACAGACGACCATGGAATGCACATAACAGGACTTGTGAAGGACCAGAATGGAACAAAATATTTTATTGTGAAGAACTCATGGGGGAAAAGTAATGAGTGTGATGGTTACTTTTTTGCTTCATTCCCGTATGTTAAGTACAAAACAATGAACATTTTAGTGCATAAAGATGCGTTAAGTAAAGACATTAAAAAGAAAATAGGCATTAAGTAATGCTTCGTTTTTTGGGATATTTTTTACTATTTCCTATTTGGATTTACCAAAAAGTACTCTCTCCTTTATTTCCAAGTACTTGTAGGTTTACTCCTACTTGTTCTGTGTACGCACAACAAGCAATAAAAGAGAAAGGACCATTTGTTGGTTTTTGGATGGCTATAAAAAGAATAGCAAAGTGTCACCCTTGGGGAGGTTCTGGTCATGATCCTGTTCAATAAAAAATTAGAATATGCTTAAAATAGACATGCATACACATATTATGCCTAAGGAAATGCCAAGGTGGGCTGAGAAATTTGGCTATGATGGATTTATTCATTTAGATCACCATAAAAATGGATGGGCTAGGATGATGCAGGGAGATAAGTTTTTTAGAGAAATAAATGAAAATTGTTGGGATCCAAAAGTTAGAATTAATGAATATTTAGCTTTTGATACTCAAGTTCAAGTAGTCTGTACTATTCCAGTTTTATTTGCATATTTTGCTAAGCCAAAGCATGGTTTAGAAGTGTCTAAATTTTTGAATGATGACCTTGCTGAGCTAGTTATTAAATATCCTAAAAACTACATTGGGTTGGGGACAGTGCCTATGCAAGATTCTGAATTAGCTGTTAAAGAACTACATAGAATTAAGGAAATAGGATTAGTAGGAATTCAGATTGGCTCAAATATTGAAAACAAGAATTTAAATGAACCTGAATTTTTTCCTATTTGGGAGGCTTGTGAGAAACTAGATTTAGCAGTTCTAGTTCATCCATGGAATATGATGGGTAAAAAGCACATGGGTAGGTATTGGTTGCCTTGGCTGGTAGGTATGCCCGCAGAAACTTCTAGGGCAATGTGCTCAATGATTTTTGGTGGCATTTTTGATCGTTTCCCTAAACTTAGAGTAAATTTTTGCCATGCTAGTGGGGCATTTTTAGCCACTTTAGGCAGGATTGAACATGGTTTTAATTGCCGTCCGGATCTTGTTGCTATCGATAACCCTGTCAATCCAAGAGAGTATTGTGGAAAATATTGGGTAGATTGTATAACACATGATCCCTTAATGCTTGAATATATCTTAAAGCTGCAGGGCTCTAAAAGGGTTACACTAGGAAGTGACTACCCATTCCCTCTGGGAGATTTAGAGATTGGTAAGTTTATTGAGCAAATGAAACTCAATGAATCAGTTGTTGAAGATATTTTTTGTAATAGCACTTTGGATTGGTTAAACCTTTCAAAAGAAATGTTTCAATAATGAAAAAACTAATTTACTTTCTTTTATTAACCGGTATTAATGTTTCTGTTTTTTCACAGTACGGATACTGGCAGCAGCATGTAGATTATAAAATGGAAATTGATTTTTTTGCTGATCAAAATTCATTTAATGGTAAACAACAATTAACATACACCAATAATTCACCTGATACGCTGCATAAAATTTTTTATCATTTGTATTATAACGCTTTTCAGCCAGGGTCTATGATGGATGTTCGTTCTAGAACTATTGAAGATCCGGATTCAAGAGTAGGAGATCGAATAAGTAAGCTCAATGAAAAAGAAATAGGTTATCATAAAATCCACTCTATTAAACAGAAAAATAGTGAATTGAAATTTACTATTGAAGGAACGATTTTAGAAGTCTTTCTATCCAAACCCTTACTTCCTAGAGAAAAAACTACATTAAATATGGATTTTTCCAGTCAGGTGCCTGTTCAGATAAGAAGAACGGGAAGACATAACGTTGAAGGTGTAGATTTTTCAATGACTCAATGGTATCCAAAATTGTGTGAATATGATAAAGATGGATGGCATTCAAACCCTTATATTGGAAGAGAATTTCATGGGGTTTGGGGTAATTATGATGTTAAAATAACAATAGATAGCTCTTACATTCTTGGAGGTACAGGTGTTATTCAGAATCCTAATGAGGTGGGTTATGGATATCAGGACACAAGAAAACCGCTTAAATTATCAAATTCTAAGACAATAACTTGGCATTTTAAAGCCAATAAAGTTCATGATTTTGCATGGGCTGCTGATCCTAATTTTATTCACGATACTAGCCAGCTTGAAAATGGCATGATTATCCATTATTTGCATATTGATGACACCCTCAATGAAAATTGGATCAAATTAAAAGAATATGCAGTGAAAACATTTGAATACGTGAATAAACATTTTGGTGAATATCCCTATAAACAATATTCAATTATTCAAGGTGGTGATGGCGGAATGGAATACCCTATGTGCACCTTAATCACCGCAGGAGGATCCTTTAAAGGATTGGTAAGTGTTACCGTTCATGAATCTATTCATAGTTGGTTTCAAGGATTATTAGCAACAAATGAATCTAAACACGAATGGATGGATGAAGGTTTTTGTACCTATGCTCAATATAAAACTATGGATTACTTATTTAACACCAATTATGTAAATCCATTTTCTAGACAATATGGTAGTTATTATAGGTTAGCAAATTCTGATTATCAGGAACCTCTTACTACTCACGCAGATTTTTACAAGAAAAACTATGTTTATGGCGTAAATGCCTACAGTAAAGGAGCGGTATTTTTAAGCCAGTTGGGATACATAATTGGAGATAGAGCATTAATGAAAGGAATGAAGCGGTATTATTACAATTGGAGATTTAAGCACCCCACTCCACAAGATTTTAAACGTGAAATGGAGAAGGTTAGTGGTCTAGAGTTAGACTGGTATTTTGAACAATTTGTAAATACCACTAACAGAATAGATTATGCTATAAAATCTGTAGAAAAATTAGATGCTTCAACATCAATTACCCTTTCAAGGCTTGAAGATATTCCTATGCCAATTGATATGTTGGTTAAATTCAAAGATGGTTCATTTTCCTGGTATACTATTCCACTTAGAATTATGAGAGGAAGTAAATCAAACGATGTTTTTTCTAGTTCAATAACTATTTTGCCTGATTGGCCTTGGGTTTATCCTGATTATACTTTTACAATTGATGTTAAATTAAGCAAAATAGAGGAAATTATAATTGATCCATCTGGAAGATTAGCAGATGTTAATCAATTGGACAATAAGTACCCATTTTCTAAAAGAAAAAGAATTCAATTTAAAGGAAATTAGAAATATCCTCTTAGCCCAATAGATGCGTTTTTTGGGCTTACTGCTTTAAACCCCCATTGAATAATTCCTGGATTTGACACATAATCTAATTGATGAATGCCTATTCCAAAAAGGAATTCAGTTGCTATGGAAATACTGTTGCTTAACGCATATTCTAATCCAGCAACTCCTAGTATTCCAACCCCAAATTGCTCAGTAGAGATAGGGGCAAATCTTCCTCTATTGATATCTAATTTATAATACAGGTCTGCACCATAATAGATATATAAGCTTTCATTAGTGTTAAAAAAAGGAGTTGTTTTTTCAAATCCTGTACTTAGGTAACAATTGTTGATTTCTGTTATGGTATTGTTATTGCTTCTTAATGGAAGATTGGAAATAATGTTTAATCTCCAACTTGTTGTGCTGTCGGTTTTTTTTTTGAAGTCTATAAAAATAGAGGCTCTGTTTTTGGTTGGAGAAAGGAAGTTATTAATTAATGAAATGGGGTTGGCAAGACCAACGCCTAAGGACTGTTGGTTGTTAAATGTTTCTATATACTGCGCATTTAAATGAAGGATAGGAAACAATAACAGGAAAATTATTCTTTTCATTAATTGTAGATATGTAATGTGTTGTTTATAGGGTTATAAGTACTGCGATAAGGCTTTAGAGAATAAGTTGCAGGGCCTTGAATTACAAGTCCATCGTACAATTGATATTCGCTTCCATCGCAAGCGCACTCTACAAATGTAAAGGTTGAATCCAGTTCTGCAATTCCACAGGGATTATCAGCATTGTAAGTACAATGCCTGTCGTATGTTGCAAAAAGTTCTGAAGATTGACGGTAAACTATTATTCCTCTGCTTCCTCCTGAAACATATGCCCATCCTCCAATTGCATTTAGGCTTGAATAACTGGGAAGAAATAGGTTTAAATATAAATCTACTGGAACATATGGAACGAGGTTACTGTTCTTTACACAGGATTTAAGATTGAAACTAATCAAACAAATTAATGGTATGTAGATGAATTTTAATTTCAAATTTAAAAGCTATAAAAAAGTAAAATTATAATTTTATGGTATATGAAAAAACGGATTTTATTAATAATAATTGCTTTGTTCAGTTTTGGTTTTTATGGTTATTTAAATGCTCAGCAAGTTAAACAACCAAAAACCGGCAGCACTAAAAAGCAAATGAAAAGATTAAACAAGATTGAAAATCAGAAATTAAAAGATCAGGAAAAAGCCGAAAAAGATCTGATGAAAAAGCATAAAAAGTTACAGGATAAATCTACTCGAAAAATGATGAAAAAGTCCGATAAAAAGTCAAAGAGAATGAAAAAAGGCAAGAGAAGTGAGTCTTTTTGGCGCAAATTATTTACGAAAAAATAAATATTTTACCGAAAACTCATTTATATCGACCTTTACTTTAAAATATAGATTACTGACTATTAATAATTTATAATTTTATTAATGGGTAATTTAACATTTGATTGAAATTATTCTAAAAAAATGTTAAAATTTAGAGAAGAATTGTTTTCTTTGTGTGTTGTTCAAAAAATGAAATGAACAAAATTGAAATGAAATTTTTTTTCAGTTGCACTACTTAAATTTAGTTTATGTTTAAAAGATTTACACTGCCGTTATTAGTTACTATTTTTTCAATTTCTTCAGCTTTTTCTCAAGCAGGATTAGGTGGAAGTATTAAAGGTAAAGTACTGGATGAATTATCTGATGGAATGCCTTTTGTTAATGTTGCCATTTATCAGTTTGGTAACATGAAAGGTGGTGCGACAACTGACATGGATGGTCAGTTTAAAATTAGCAATTTGGATGCTGGTTCTTACGACTTAGAGGTTAAGTTTGTTGGTTACCAAACCTACAGGGTTGAAGGTTTAGTGGTTAAAGGAGGTAAGCTTCTTCCTTTAGATCCTATACAGTTAAAGGAAGCTGACGAAATGCTTGATGAGGTTGAGGTAGTTTTTTACAAGGTCCCTTTGATTGATAAAGATGGTGGTGCTTCTGGTGGTACTGTTACAAGGGAAGATTTAGCAAGAATGCCTGGTCGTTCTGCAGCATCTATCGCAACTACTGTTGGGGGTGTACAAACAGACGGAAATGGTAGTATATCATCTGTTAGAGGTTCTAGAGGTGATGCAACTTACTATTATATTGATGGTATTAAAGTTCGAGGTTCTACTAGCTTGCCAAAAGCTGCCATTGAAGAGGTTAGTGTAATGACTGGTGGTCTTCCTGCAAATTATGGTGATGCTACTGGTGGTATTATTTCCATTACTACTAGAGGTGCATCAAGATTTTATTTTGGTGGTGTTGAAGCAGTTTCTTCTGGTCTTAAAATAGGAGACAATACTTATGGATTAGATAATTATGGATACAACCTTTTTGAGGGTGTTTTATCAGGGCCATTGTTTATGAAAAAAGATAGTACTGGGCAGAAAACTGATCCAATTCTAGGGTTTTTTGTTTCCGCTAACTTAAGCAACATTGTTGATGGTAGACCTCTTGCCATTGATCAATATAGATTAAGACCTTCAATGCGTGATTCACTAATTGCTACCCCACTTAGACCAACTGGTTTTGGATTTGGGGCTTTTTATAATACGGATTTCTTAACTCCTGATGCTTTCGAAAAAGTTAATTTCAGACAAAATGCAACTAGTACTAACGCTTCTCTTGCTGGTAAAATTGATGTTAATGCTGGGCCTAATGTAAACCTTACTTTTGGTGGTTCTGGAGCTTATGCAACTAGGACGAGTCCATCCTGGAGAAGTTCAGTATTTAACTACGATAATTATGCTAAGGTTACTGATGTTGATTGGAGGGTTTATGGTAAGTTTACTCAGCGTTTTCAACAGGTTCTTGAAGATGGAGAGCAAAAAAAAGGAGGAGTTAGTAATGCTTTCTATACGTTAATGGTTGATTATTCAGAAGCCAGTCAATTTGTTCAAGATGACACCCATGGTGATAACTATTTTAATTATGGTTACTTGGGTAAATTTGAAATTGAAAAAGAAAGGTCTTATGAATTTGTTGACTACGATGGTAATGGTGTTATTGATCGTGTTCAGTCTGGTGTAAATGATGTTGAAGTTACTTTCACACCATCGGAAACCAACAATGATATGGCGGCTATTACTAATCAGTATTTTAGTTTATATGATGATGTTGTTGGGAATTATGAAAATTATACTCAGCTTCTTGATGGTAATGCTCTTCTTAATGGTATGCGCCCTGCAAACGTATATGGCTTATGGGATAATATTGGTTATGCATACAATGGTTCAAGTAAAAATAACCAAACACAGTTTCGTGTAACTGGTATTGGTTCTGCTGATATTGGAGATCATGCTGTTTCTGTAGGTTTTGAGTATGAACAACGTTCAGATAGATATTTTGGGGTTTCTCCAGTTGGATTATGGGGCTTGATGAGGCAAAGAGCTAATCAGCATACAGATTATGGTCGTGCTTTAGATGAGGCTAATCCATCACTTTCTTATTTTGGATCTTTATTAAGTGTTGATTTTGCTACTCTTAATGGTGCCCCTGGTGAGTATAATGGAGCAGGTGATGCTCAGTCTTTCTTTGACTATAGCATAAGACAAGCTCTTGGATGGGATACTGATGGAACAGCATTTATTAATGTTGATGAACTTAATCCTAATGATTTATCTCTTGAAATGTTTAGTGCAGATGAATTGCTAAACGATGGAGGAAATCAATCTTACATTACTTACTATGGCTATGATCACACTGGAAAAAAATTAAAAGGAAAGCCTAGTTTTGATGATTTCTTTAATGCTAAGGATGAGTATGGAAATTATACTAGAAATATTGGTGCTTTCGAGCCTATCTACATTTCTGGTTATATCATGGACAAGTTTTCTTTTGATGATTTAATTTTTAACGTTGGTTTAAGAATTGATCGATTTGATGCCAATCAAAACGTATTAAAAGATGATTTTTTACTTTACAATGCTAAGACTGTTGGAGAGGTAACTACTGACTTTAATGGAGATCCTCTTGTTCACCCTACTAATATTCCAACTGATGCTGTTGTTTATGTTGATGATATTAATCAACCAACGGCAATAAATGGATATAGGAGTGGTACTCAATGGTATAATGCTCAAGGTGTTGCTGTTAATGATTTAGAAGATATTATTCCAAGTGGATTTGTTATACCTCAACCTTATTTGGCAGATGGTGTTGATGCAACAGAGGATGTGAATTCTTCTGCCTTTGAGGATTACAAGCCTCAAATTAACATTATGCCTAGAATTGCGTTTTCATTTCCAATTTCTGATGAGGCTCTTTTCTTTGCTCATTATGATGTGTTAACCAAAAGACCAACTACTGGAAATAGATTAGATCCAACAGACTACTTTTACTTGGCTACTGGTAATGTTGGAACTGTCAATAATCCAAACCTTCAGCCTGAAAAGACTATTGATTACGAACTTGGTTTCCAACAGGCATTAAATAAGAACTCTGCTTTAAAAATTTCTGGTTTCTATAGAGAAATGAGAAACATGGTAACTTTAGTAAATAGAATTGGAGCCTTCCCTCAAACGTACACTACTTGGGGAAACATCGATTTTGGTACTGTTAAAGGTTTAACCGTTCAATACGACCTTAGAAGAACTGGTAATGTTACTATGAGAGCAGCATATACACTTCAGTTTGCTGATGGTACTGGATCTAATCCTACGGCTGCTGCCAATTTAATTGCTTCTGATCAACCTAATTTAAGAACCATATATCCAATGAATTTTGATCAAAGGCACCAGATTGTTACGACTTTTGATTTTAGATATGGAGATGGTAAAGATTACAATGGACCTATGCTTGCAGGTAAAAAAATATTTAAAAATTCTGGAGCCAATCTTGTTGCTAATTTTGCTTCTGGAACTCCTTATTCTCGTCAAGAAAGAATTACCGGTGCAGCGCTTATCAATGCACCACAAGCCGTTTTAGAAGGTGAGCCATTTGGTTCTAGAAAGCCTTGGCAGTTTAGAGCTGATTTACAATTAGATAAAAATATCACATTGAAGTTTGGTGAAGAGAAAAGTAAGTCGGCTAATTTAAATGTTTACTTATTGGTTAGAAACTTATTTAATACAGTTAATATATTAAACGTATATAGAGCAACTGGAAATGTTGACGATGATGGTTATTTAAATGCAGCTGAATTTCAGAATGCTATAAGTACTCAAAATAATGAGGAAACGTTTAGGTATTATTATGCTATGAAAGCGAATAATCCCTACAATTATGGTATTCCAAGACAAATTCGTTTAGGTGTTAAATTAGATTTTTAAGATTACAAAAGAAATTGAAAGATGAATAATATGAGAAAAATAGTTTCATTATTTTTAGGACTAGTTGTTGTATCAACTTCGATTAAAGCTTGGAATAACCCTACTAAGTCTGCTATGGGCTCTAGTTCTTTGCAGGCTAAAGCAGCTGGTTGTACTCCTGCAACTGGAAGAAAAATACTTGAATTTAATAATGTGTCTGCACTAATTGAAACCGGTGGTTCCATGTGGCAGGATCGTTCAAAAAATGATGCCGCCTACGAAGTCCCTAAAGGTTCTGGCGAAAGAGTAATTTATGCAGGTGCTTTATGGATGGGTGGATTGGATGTGAACAATCAATTAAAATTAGCTGCATTAACCTTCAGACAAGGTAACGATTTTTGGACGGGTCCTTTATCTACCATTCCTGGCACTGGGAATCTTAATTTGGGTTATTTGGACTATGGACCAGCTGAAATTGAACCAGATATTTGTGTAGCTTACGACCAATTTTACATTACTACTAGACAAGAGATAGAACTTTTTAATGCTTGGTATGAGTGCTCTCAAGATCCAGATTGCGATGTAAATGTTGATTTTCCTGGTTACTCTATTCCTTCTAGTATTCTTAATTGGCCTGCTCACGGTGATCAAAGTAGATTCCAAGATTTTTATTTGGCTCCTTTTTATGACAGACCAGGTTCTATCCCTGGAGTATATGATCCAGACGGTGGTGATTATCCGTGGTACGATTTAGCTGGAGAAATTGATTGTAGAACTAACCGTAAGGTAACTTTATATGGAGATTACAACATGTGGTGGGTATTTAACGATAAGGGTAATATCCATACAGAAACTGGAGGAGATCCAATTGGAATGGAAATCAGGTCTCAAGCATTCGCATTTGCTACTAATGATGAGATTAACTCCATGACCTTTTACAACTATGAGATGATCAATAGATCTACTCAAACATTAACCAATACTTATTTTGCGGTATGGGTGGACTCTGACATAGGTTGTTCTGAAGATGATTATGTTGGATGCGATGTGCAAAGAGGTTTAGGATATTCTTACAACGCTGATGCTGTTGATAATGATGGTTGTAATGGTGCACAAGCGATTGGAGCAAATCCTCCTGCAATTGGAGTGGATTTCTTTGAAGGCCCTTATCAAGATAATGATGGTTTAGATAACCCATTAACTACAGATATTTCACTTGCCAAAGCGAACTTAGGTATTCCATACCAAGGTTTAGGTATCGGATATGGAGATGGTACCATTGATAATGAAAGATATGGTATGAAAAGATTTACCTATTTCGATAGAACACTTCCTGGAAATATTTATGGAGACCCAGGTATTGCTATTGAATTTTACAATTACATGAAAGGGAAGTGGAAGGATAATACTCCTTTTGTATATGGTGGTACTGGAAACTCATCTGATGCAAATGCTACTACTATATTAACCAATTATTGTTTCCCTGGGGATAGTGATCCTTACAATTGGGCTACAGAAGGTACTGATCCTGGATTCTTATGGAGTGAACAATATCCAACTGGATTGGGGAGTACTGCTAATCCAAAAGGAGACAGAAGATTTGTTCAGGCAGCAGGACCATTTACTCTTGAGCCTGGAGCACTTAACAACATTACTTTTGGTGTGGTTTATGCCAAAGCGAATTCTGGAGATCCATTCCAGTCAGTAGAATTAGTTAGAAAAGCTGATGATAAGGCGCAGGCATTATTTGATAATTGTTTCAGAATTCTTAATGGTCCAGATTCACCAGAAATGGCTATTCAAGAATTGGATAAAGAGTTAATTTTATACCTCAATAAAACTGAATCTGTTGAAGATTATGTTGAGTTGGATCCAATTATTCTTTCCTATGGTGTTTCTGAAGATTCTGCTAAATATGTTTTTGAAGGCTATCAAATTTACCAGGTTGTTGACAACACTGTAGATCCATCTGAGCTACAAGATGTAGATAGAGCACGATTAATTGCTCAGTGTGATATCAAAAATGGTGTAGGTCAACTTATTAATTATCCTTTTAATGATGATTTGGGTGCAGGGGTTCCAACAGAGATGGTAGATGGTTCTGACGAGGGTATTAAGCACTCTTTTAAGGTTACTCAGGATGCCTTTGCTCAAGGAGATTTAAGATTAGTTAATTTCAAGAAATATTACTTTATGGTTATTTCTTATGGATACAACAGTTTTAAAGAATACAGTACTGCAGATCCAACACTATTGGATGGGCAGCAGTTTCCTTACAAAGCAGGACGTAAATCTGTAAATGGAGGTTCTATAACTTCTTATGTAGGTATACCTCACATCCCAGTACCTGAGCTAGGAGGAACACTTCAGCTAACAGAGTATGGCAGTGGCCCAAAGATTACAAGGGTTGAAGGAAGAGGAAATGCTACCAATATGCTAGAGCTTACACCAGAATCAGAGCAGGAGATAGTTGAG
>PAZE01000048.1 GCA_002716065.1 Crocinitomicaceae bacterium
AAAAGAAGAAAAGATCAATTGAATTTAACTTCATACAAGCCATGGGATACCCAAGTAGATGCTGAAAATAAACCCCCATTAGCTCCATTTACAACAAGTAGTGAGCTCATTGACAAATCTATAGATTGTTTTAATAAGCTTGATTTCTACTTTGGGAAATGTCTTAAAACTATGTCTGAGATGAATCACCTGGATTTGGAATCTAAACAGGGAAAAGCACCTGGAGGTTTTATGTATCCGCTTTATGAAATAGGAGTTCCATTTATTTTCATGAATGCTGTGGGTTCTCAAAGAGATGTAGTTACCATGCTTCATGAAGGTGGGCATGCAGTGCATTCTTTTTTGAGTAAACATTTAACTCTGACTGAATTTAAAAGTACACCATCTGAAGTTGCAGAATTGGCTTCTATGTCAATGGAGCTTTTGACAATGGACTTTTGGGATGTCTTTTACCAAGATAAACAAGACTTAAAAAGAGCTAAAATAGAACAATTGGAGAAGGCTCTTGAAGGTTTGCCATGGATTGCAGCAATAGATAAATTTCAGCACTGGATTTATACCACTAAACATACTGCTAAGCAGAGAAAAGAAAAGTGGGTTGAAATTAATAACCAGTTTGGCAATCAAATTGTAGATTGGACCGGTTATGAGATGGCTTTAGAAAATCAATGGCAAAAGCAACTTCACTTGTATGAAGTGCCATTTTACTACATTGAATATGGTATGGCTCAGCTTGGTGCTATTGCCGTATGGCAAAATTATAAGCTTAATGGTTTAGAAGCTATTGAAGATTATAAACAGGCTTTAAAGCTGGGTTATACTAAAACTATTTCTGAAATTTATAAGACAGCAGGTATAGCTTTTGATTTCTCAGGCAATTACATTGAGGAACTGGCAAAATTTACTCTAAATCAATTGGATGTAATTAATCAAACTGATTAAATGGTTTACTTTCTTTTTTAGGTTCCCTTTTTTTAATATAGCTAATGTAATAGGGCATAAGAACCCATGTTGTTTTTGGATTCCAATACACCCATTGTTTTTCTCGAATGATGTTCAGACCAATTTTTCCTTTTTTTGAAATTTTGTATTCACCTGAAAATGTCCATCTGTATTTATTGAAGCCATTAAGTGCCCCAGTTTCAAAGTGCTGAAAAAACTCCAATGCAACTGAAGATTTAAATTTGGTGTCAGGAACATTAAGCTTAACTTTTAAGCGATAACGTAAATCATTGTCAAAGTAGTCTCCTTCACTTTTTTTGATTCCAAGTTGATTTTTTGTTTGATAACGAATTCTAAAAGAAATATCAGAACCAATACTATAGTCAATGTGATATCTGAGATGATTTTCAATGGAATTATTAAATTCCTGAATTAGTCTAATTCCTGAAGATAATCTTGTTTTTTTGGATTTGTATTTAATAGAAGACTGAGTGAAAAATTGATTTAATTCGCCTGTGCTAACATTTGCTCTAAGCTGATTTTCAACATCAATTTTAAATTGTTTATTTAGCTTAAACCGAAATGTATGTGCTGGCCATAATTCCATTGTTCGGGTTTGTGCAGTAAAAATTGTGCTCAAAAACATTAATGGTAGTATGAAATAAAATCTATTCATTTAGATTAATTGGTACATTTAGTTAATGGCTCATCGCTCCCTGAAGGGATCCCTTCAATTAGAAGAGATTCAATGACACTTTTTCGGTTAAGAATCCATGAAGTTAGTTTAGCTAATTTATCTTGATATTGAGTATCGTTTTGAGCGGTTTGAACTTGGCTTGCTGCATTGGTTATAAATGAGCTTAATAGCGCATCGTTCCATACATCATCAATTAATCGTTGCATTTCGATATTGAATTTTATTGCGGTTTCATCAATTCTAGAGAGTCTTCTTGGAAGCTCTGCAGTAAGATAATTCTCGAAAGAGTTATCATCTCCATAATAATCTAATCCCCATGGAATAAAAGTGGCTCTGTTGTTGTCATTAGGGTCGAAATAGATGAAAAAATTATTTCTATTAGCACAATAGCCGTCATCACTTGCAAGAAGTGCTTCAAGTGCCCAGAATGTAATAAACCTGTCAATATTCAAGTATTGGTTTAATTCATTAACTAATTGATCATCTGGTAGTTCTAAAGCTTCACAGATTGCTCTAATTGGATTACCAATCGGATCTGTAGATTCGGTTTTAGCGTCCCATCTAGGAAGCCAATCTTTATGAAAATCAATTACTTGACCCTCGTATAAATGTCCATTGGAGTTTCCAAATGCTCGTTCTAAGAATTTTTCATCCATACTTTCTATATGGGTGTAAATTCCAAAAGATTCACTATTAATGGTAACATTAGCCATATTTGCTCTTGGGGCTGGGTAGTTGGCCAGTTCATAAATTTTAAGTGCTAAGGAGGTCCAAATTCTTGTTCCATCTTGTGAATTGTTGTTCAATGTTACACTGTTGGTTAAGTTAAAGCTTGTATTTTGATTATTTCTGTTGGTTTCAATTTTTACTGAGGGAGCAGTTGAAAATATTGAACCTAGAAATCCTTTTTTTCGAATGCCTACATTTTGTATTTCAATGTCATCTATTTCAATATTAGCGGTGTACCAATTGTATTCATTTGGGAAAGGAACATCACACTGTGTTGCATATTGAAGAAGTACTGCACAAGCTGTGTTTCCTTGGTTATCGTATATGTCAGGTCCAAATCTGGATTCATTTCGCATAATTTGAAAATCATTCTCATTCATTTGAATATTTACACAGAAAAGATGATTGTTGTCAAAAGATAGCTCTCCATTTTCAAATGTTCCGTTG
Organism: Crocinitomicaceae bacterium; assembly: GCA_002716065.1. GTDB lineage: Bacteria > Bacteroidota > Bacteroidia > Flavobacteriales_D > Parvicellaceae. The sequence continues at coordinate 2,816 of PAZE01000048.1, forward strand.
GAAGTATTTTGAGTACACGGAATCCCTGGAGGACGATCTTCCCATAGGTCAAAGGCATCCATAATTGCATTAGCAGTGATATTGAGAATTAATTTTCTGCAAGAAAAAGTCAATAAAGCTACAATTATCAGTAAGGAAAATAGAACTGTTTTTTTATATTTCATAGGATAAATACTTATCAAATATAATACCAAATACAGAAAAAATAGATGAACATAATCTATTGTTAGTTACGTTTGTTTATCTTCAGACTCCAAAATTTCCCTCTGATGAAAAACATCTTCTTTTTTACCTTAGTTCTTTTATTTAACTGTTCATTTTTATCTCAGGTTAATCCAGAAAATATTGAAATTGTAAGGGGTCAATATGGAACTCCACACATTTTTTCTAACTCTGACAAGGAGGCCTCTTTTGGTTTAGCATGGGCTCATGCAGAAGATGATTTTAAAACCATTCAACAAACATTTTTGCCTGTAAAAAGTTTGTTGGGTAAATATCAAGGAGCAGAAGGGGCAAAATTAGACTACATTGTTTATTTGTTAAAGTGTAAAGAAACTGTTGAGGCCAATTATCATAAGTTATCTGAAGAAGTATTGGAGGTAATTGACGGATATGTTCAGGGCATCAACGCCTATGCTAAAGCCCATCCCGAAGAAGTGTTGGTGAAAAATACATTTCCAATTACCGTTAAGGAGTACCTAATAGGTTATAATTTGGTTATTCATTTTTTTTCTGATACTGGAGATATTTTAAGAAAGCTTTTTGGCAATAAGATTGCACCATTGGACGATGTGTCATTAAATCCTACAGGCTCTAATGGTTTTGCATTCAGAAAGCAAAAAACAGCTGATAGTAAAACCTATTTAAATGTTAATACTCATCAACCATTGGAAGGTCCATTTGCATGGTATGAAGCTCATGTGGTTTCAAATGAAGGTTGGAATATGTTAGGAGGACTTTTTCCTGGCTCACCATTTCCATTTATTGGCACAAATGAACATCTTGGATGGACTCATACGTATAATTATCCTGATTTAATTGATTTGTATCAGCTAGAAATGCATCCTAGAAATAAGCGTAAATATAAATTTGATGATCAATGGGTAAAACTAATTAAATCAAAAGCTAAGCTAAAAGTGAAGCTAAAAATGGGAATTACGATTCCTGTTCGAAAAAAAGTTTTTTGGAGTAAGTACGGTCCTGTAGTTAAAAATGATAGTGGTGTATTTTCTTTTCATTTAAATGCATTGGAGAATATATCGTCAATTGATCAATGGTATCACATGAACAAATCAACCAATTTTGATGAATTTAGCAAGGCGCTTAATATTATGGGAATTCCACGGTTTAATATTGTTTATGCTGATAGAGCGGATAATATTTATTATTTAAGTAATGCTCAGCTTCCTGTTAGAGATTCGTCAATTAATTGGAATACTTTACTTCCAGGTAACACTTCAAAAACACTAACCAATTCCTACCATAAAATAGAAGATTTGCCTCAAGTTTTTAACCCATCTTGCGGATACATCTTTAATACCAATAATAGCCCATACAATTGCACACACAAAGACGACAATCCTAATGAGCTACTGTATCCCTCTACTTTTTCATTTAGGGAAGACATTAACAATAGAAGTATTCGCTTTGAAGAGCTCATTGCCCAATACGATAAAATTTCTTACGAAGATTTTATTGCCATTAAATACGATCAACAATATCCTACACCTATTTTTTGTCCTTTTGAGATAAATGGAGTGTTTAATTTAAATCCTGATGATTACCCACATATTAAAGAGCTAATTAACTTATTTATTAACTGGGATAGAAAGGCGGATGTTAACAATAAAGCTGCTGCACATTGGTATGTCTATTTTAAACACTTAAGAAAAAGCGTAAAAAAATTAAAGCTGGATGTTCAGCTTCCTGTAGAAGATTCTATTTTGGTGAAATCTTTAGAGTATACCCAAGATTTTTTCATGCATAATTTCGGAACCTTAGATGTATTACATGGAGATTTTCAAAAACACATCAGGTCAAATGTGCAACTGCCAGTTCCTGGATTAATGGATATGATAGCTGCTACATCATCAAATAAGTACGATTCTACAAAAATAAAGGCTGTCTCTGGCGATTCGTACATTATGTTGATTCGGTATTCTGAGGATAAAGTTGAAATTGAAACTGTTTTACCTTATGGAATTAGTAACCACGAGGATTCACCACACCACACCGATCAGATGCACATGTATGTAAATCATCAACGAAAAAGAATGACTTTAGATAAAGATGAAATCTACAAAACAGCAAAGAGTATTTATCATCCTAAATGATTTTTTGCAATTCAACAATAGCCTCTTCTGCAGAGTAAATAGTGTTTAAACAAGTGTTCCCTTTACAAATATAGATTCCTGTTTTATCTTCCAAAAATTTACCCTTTAAAATAGGTATTTTTGACTTTTTAGTACTTCCTGAGATGATACAATTGGGTAAATAATTTTTACTCAGTTTGTTTTTAAAATCAATAGCGTTATCACCTGAAACAACAAGTTGAATGGGTTCCTTAGCAATCCAATTAATTAGCTTTCCCCAATTGGCATAATACCCAGCTGAGTTCTTGTAGTAATCAATTATGTGTCCACACATGTTCTTAGCTTGATTAATGTAATCGTTATTCAGATACAGCACACCTAAAATATATAGATTAATTGCCATTTGAGAATTCGAGCTTGGAATTACATTATCTGTTAGTTCCATTTTTTTTGCAACTAATTTATTGGATTCATTGTTGCAGTAATAAAATAAATTGTTGTCTTTTTCTTTGAAATTATTTAGTGTGTAGTTGGTTATTTCCAATGCTGTAGTCAACCATTTTTCATCGAAAGTAGCTTGATATAGTTTAATAAAGGCTTGAATGGTAAATGCATAGTCATCTAAAAAACCATCAATAGAATTAGATGTGTAATTCATGGTTCTGTTTAGACTGTAGTTATTATTTAATGAGTTAGAAAGTAATAGATTTCCTAGTTCAGTTGCTTTTTCAAGGTATTCATTAGTAGCTAAGGCGTTATATGCATGAGTTAATCCAATTGTTGTAAGGGCATTCCAAGAAGTAAGAATTTTACTGTCTAATGATGGTTTAGTCCTTTTGTTTCTTTGATTAAGTAATGTTTTTTTGTGCTCAATAAGTTTAGATTTAAATGAATTTGAATCAATTGAGTTGTTTTCGCAATATTCTTCAATAGATGAATTTATATGAATTATATTCTTGTTTTGTTCCCAATTACCCTGCTTTTCAATCTTAAAATAGTCTAAAAAACTGATGTCAGAAATTAGACTTCTTACCTCATCATAAGTCCAGGTGTAAAATTTACCTTCTTCACCTTCAGAATCTGCATCTAATGAGCTAAAGTAACCAACGTTTTTACAGTATAATTCTGAGGTTAAAAAGGAAATAGAATCTTCAATAATTTCTTTGTAGGCTATGTTTTTTGTTTGCAGATAGGCGATAGCGTAAGAACTTATTAGCTGAGCATTGTCGTAAAGCATTTTTTCAAAATGAGGTGCAAACCATTTTTTATCTGTTGAATATCTTGAAAAACCACCTTGTAAATGATCATAGATTCCACCATTATACATCTTTGTTAGCTGTTTAGTTGCAGCCAACAGAAGGGTGTTGTCTTTTAAAAGGTATTGACAATGCAGTAAATAATTTATTGCTGCTGGCATGGGGAATTTAGGTGCTCCTACGTTTCCACCGTAAATAGGGTCAATGGTTGTTTTCCATTTATCTACAGCACTTTTAATGAAATCTATGTTAATAACAGAAATGGTTTGGCTATTTGAAAATTCATTATTGGTTAAAGCTTGAAGAATTTTATGGGCTTGTGAAATCAATCTTTTTCGATCTTTTTTATATAAGTCTACAATCTGATTTAATAGATATGTCCATTGTTTTTTATTAAAATAAGTTCCGCCATAAAATGGTTTGCCATCAGGAAGGGCTATACAATTCAATGGCCAACCACCTTGACCAGTAAGCAATTGAACAGCTTCCATATAAACCATATCAATATCTGGTCTTTCTTCCTTATCTACTTTAATGCATATAAAGTTGTCGTTCATTAAGCTGGCAACATGGATATCTTCAAAAGATTCTTTTTCCATAACATGGCACCAATGGCATGCGGAGTATCCAATGCTTATAATAAGAAGTTTATCTTGTTGTTTTGCTTTTTCAATAATAGCATCACTCCAAGGAACCCAATTAACAGGGTTGTAAGCATGTTGTTGTAAGTAAGTGCTTTTTTCATTAATAAGTGAATTATGAGAATTTTTCTTCAAAAGGTTTAGGGTTTTAAAAGATTAGCAAGTAATTGTAAGAAGCGTTCACTTTTTTTAAAAATAGGTAAATTCAAAAGATATCAATATATTCGCAGCAAAATTAGAAATTCTGCAAACCTCTAACAATTCAAATATTAGTTTTTCATCAATAGTCTATTTACTGAAAAAGGCTTCATTTTGTATTGTATTTCTTCTTTTTCTTTCAAACTTTTTATTTCCTCAGTTTGTAAATAAATTCTTTGAAAATCCAGTAGAGTTTTCCGAAAATTACGTTGAAACAGATTTTGAAAGTGAAAACTCTGAACAAGAAAAAGAAACAGAACAGGTTGAAGATGCTGAATCAGACGATTTTTTTCAAGAGAATTTTTGTTCTAAATCTATTGATAATTTAATTTGCTCTGCTGATTTTTTATCTAATGTTATTTTTGCAAATTCATTTGGTGATATTCATACGCCTCCCCCTGAATTTTCTTAATATTGGTCAACTTTATTTCTAGTTGACTTATGGTTCCTATTGTGTGGAACCATAATTGCTAATAAATCAAATTAAAAATAAAAGTTTAATAAGTTGGTTTTCCAACAAATTGCATAAAAATTATGTTTAATAAAAAAAGTAAAAATTTTAGTTTATCACATTTTAAAAGTGATATTCCAGCGGCTATCGTAGTTTGGTTAGTTGCCCTTCCATTATGTATTGGAATAGCTCAAGGTTCAAATGTTAATGCTTTCTCTGGTCTAATTGCAGGAATTATTGGAGGTATTGTAGTTACCTTTTTTAGTGGGTCAAAATTTGGTGTTAGTGGTCCTGCTGCGGGACTTATTACCATTGTTCTTGCAGGGATTGTTACTTTAGATGGTGATGTAAAACCTGATGATGTTTCTATATTCTTTCTTGCAGTATTTCTTTCTGGAGTTATTCAGTTTCTGCTTGGTCTTTTTCGCTTAGGTGTAATTGGCTATTTTGTACCTACTTCTGTTATAAATGGTATGCTAGCATCCATTGGTTTGATTCTAATGCTAAAACAAATTCCATCAATAATAGGTGGTTACAAAGATTTAAATCCAGATGCTTATTCAAATTATACAGATGCAGAGAAGTTAGATTTACATTTTTTAACAAAAATTTGGATAGATACCCAATCTGCGATTATGAATCCTACTTATGGTGCAGTTATAATTTTTACAATTTGTTTAGGAGTTATGTTGTTATGGGAGCTTAAATTTTTTAAGTCTAGAAAATTATTTCAATATTTACCTGGATCTTTAGTGGCCGTTATTTTAGGTGGTGTATTGGCGTATTTATTTTCCTCAATGGGAACTGATTCTGGTTCTTCATTAGCATTAGTTGCTGAACAAAAAGTCGGTTTGCCACAAGCAGTAAAAGATTGGGATTTTAAAAATCTAATAAAATTTCCTGACTTTTCACATCTTTCAAATCCACAAGTTTGGCTTGTGGGATTAACTATTGCAATTGTTGGAAGTATAGAAACTCTACTTAGTGTTGAAGCAACAGATAAGTTGGATCCAGATAAAAATATTTCCCCAACCAATAAAGAGCTTAAAGCTCAAGGCATAGGAAATGCCATTTCAGGATTGATTGGAGGATTACCAATTACGATGGTAATAGTAAGAAGTTCTGCCAATATAAATGCAAAAGCAAAAACTCAACTTTCTGCAATATATCATGGTATTTTATTGCTTGTTTCAGTTTTCACTTTTCCATGGTTATTGGAAATGATTCCAACAGCATCATTAGCTGCAATACTTTGTATTTTAGGTTTTAAATTATTGAAATTGAAGAAGGTAATTGAAATGTTTAAAACTGATATTCAGGGTGCAATTGTAATATTGACGACTATTTCTGCTGTTTTGGCTACCGACCTTTTGAAAGGGGTAGGTATTGGATTTGCATTGGCTATGTTCTTTATTTTAAGGAAAAATTATGAGCTTGCTCTAATCTCTCATACTGATGAAAAAGAAAATGAAACGGTTATTTCTTTTGCTCAAATTGTTTCTTTCTTAAATAAAGGTGCATTAATGCAAACACTTCAGGAAATTCCATCGGGTTCAAAAGTTAAAATGAGTGCTGTTAAGTGCCATACTATGAGTAAAGAAATTCAAGAAGTTATTGTTGATTTTCGTGATATCTCCAGCAAGAAAAATAACATTGAGCTTGAGTTGATAGGTTTTGAAAAGTTTGATTTCATAAATAAAACTAACAGTTAGCTTTTACTTTTCTTTAAGCTCATTAGTGTTTCAAGGGCAGTGCTTACTTGTTGCTCTTTAAGAATTATGGTAAGCTCATTGGTGGTTGATATTACTTCAATTAGATTTATTCCTTTGTAGGCAATTATTCCCAAAAGAGAGTAGTACAGACCAGTTGTTTGTGTATTTTCTTTTGGGAGTTCTATGGTTATACTTGCAAGATTCTCTGTTTTGGTTCTATAAGGAATGTCTTTTAGTTTTTTCTCAAAAATAGCTTTTAGATTTTCACTTATAATAATAGTGGTTTCATTTATTCCTTTAGAAAGGGTATGAAAACCTTTAGTATTGGTAAGAAGACTTATGTTGAATTTTGATTTTAATTTTTCAAATTCTGCACTATTGTTGAAATTGTAGTCTATTAATCCAGATCTAACAGTAATATCACCAATTTTTCTAAGCTGTTTTTTGAGTATTCTAGTTTTATTTATTTCCTGTATTTCCATTCTTTTTATGGACATTACAATAGCATTGGTGTTTATTTTTCTGCCTACTAATTCTGAAATTTTAGGTTCTATTTTTCTTGCTAAGGAAGAAATATTGATTAGTCCATTGTTAATGTTTTCTAGAAGAAATGGCTCTTTCTTTAATTCATTTTCAATATGAGTCTTAATAGAAATCATGTTAAATTTTTAACAAAAAGTTAAATTTATGACAAATATACTTCAATTATTTGTACAGCGAGATTATAGGGCTATGTTCGTTGAAAAAAAAGATGACAACACCATACTATCTCTACGATTTAAAATTGCTTGAGAAAACATTGCAAAATTTAATTTTTCATGCAGCTGATTATCGAATACATTATGCGATTAAGGCCAATACAGATTATAAAATAAATAAATTAATTACTTCTTATGGTCTAGGGGCTGATTGTGTGAGTGGAAATGAAATTTTACATGCGCTAAAATGTGGATTTTCTAGCGATAATATTGTATTTGCTGGTGTGGGTAAAACTGATCAGGAAATTAGTATAGCATTGGAAAATAACATTGGCTGTTTTAATATTGAATCTTTTCAAGAATTAAAGGTTATTCATTCTATTGCTCAACAAATGAATAAACATGCTAATATCGCTATTCGTGTTAATCCAAATGTTGATGTAGATACTCATCAATACATTAAAACAGGAATAAATGAAAACAAATTTGGTGTTTCAATAGAACAAATTTTAGAGTTGGTAGATTATATTGAGGATACGAATTGCCTTTCTTTAACTGGATTGCATTTTCATATTGGGAGCCAAATAACCAATTTTCGAAATTTTGAATTTTTAGCCAAAAAAGTAAATTTCATAATTGATTATTTACATAACGAAGGAGTCGAAATTAATCATCTTAATTTAGGTGGAGGATTGGGCATTGATTACGAAAACCCTACTGAAAATCCTATTGCTGACTTTAAAAATTATTTCGATGTTTTCAGAAATAACCTATCTGTAAATTCCAATTGTAAAGTTCATTTTGAACTTGGAAGATCTATTGTAGGTCAATGTGGTGAACTTCATACTAAAGTGGTGTATATAAAAGAGGGAATTAACAAAAGATTTGCGATAATTGACGCTGGAATGACGGATTTGTTAAGACCTGCATTGTACCAGGCAAAACATAAAATAGTAAAGCAAAGTAAAACCCATCCATTTTCCAAGTTGAAGTACGATATTGTAGGTCCAATATGTGAATCTAGTGATGTCTTTAGAAAAGACTACTTTATAGAAGAGTTAAATAGGGGAGATTTACTTGTAATTAAGTCCTGTGGTGCATATGGTCAAGTAATGTGTAGTTCATACAACTTAAGAAGTCAGCCTAAGAGTTATTATATCGAAACAGAAAATAAATCTTCATTAAATGAGGAAATTAAATTGGCTTTACCAACCTATCTATCATTGAAAAACTTAGTAAGCAACAACATTATTTTACAATAAAAAAAAGCTCCTATTAGGAGCTTTTTTTATGAAATTAAGGTATCTATTTGGATACAATGAATTTTTTAGACTTAGATTTCTTGTTGTTTCTTAGAACAATAGTGTAATTTCCTGCAGGTAAGTTTTCAATATTTATACAACTTAACCTCGCATTTTGGTGAAGATTACCACTTATTACATTTTCTCCTAGAATAGTATAGATTGAGTATTCTTTGAAATCTTCATTTGAAGTTACAAATAATTGATCTGTTGCAGGATTGGGATATATGTAAAACAATTCATTGAAATTAACCTCAATCGAAGAGATATTTCCATAAAACCAATCGTGAGCAACTTTTACAATTTCATCTTTAATGGAATTATCAGCAATCATTTCAAGTGAAACACCAATGTATACCATTTTATAGTTGTTGTTTTCAAATCTAATTGCCCCAACTTTACTGACATCATTGTTGTAATTGTAAATAGCTGTTGCCCCATTAATTGGGTCAAATTGATCAGGGTACATATATCCACCATAAGCATCAACAATGCTAGAGCCTCCTACTGAACCATATATCGGATCTGTGGTTACTGTAGAATATTGTGAATTAGAAGTGCTCCCATCATCTACATAGGAAGCATTGATGTAATTTGAGTAGAAGTTTTGAGTGGTTGCAGTTCCATAACCACTACCAGATTCAATATCCCAACCTATATCTTGGCCTGCTATAAAAAGGTTTCCTCCATTGTCCATAAATGACATTAAAGCAGTTGCTTCATCATCTGCTAGGGAAGGGAATGTCCAACCAATATTGTAATAGATGTTATTTACACCCGTAAGAGCTAGATTATTGGAAAGTAAATTCATAACCTCAGCGGAAGTAGCATCAAATGAGGTGTTATTGGCATATGTTAAACCATCAATAAACTCTCCCTGAAAATCTATAGCTCCATTTCCAGTGCTTGCTCCATTATTTCCAGATCCATTTACAATTAAGTCAGTTATTCCACTAATAACATATACTTTTTGTGTTTGTACTGCATTTGAATCTGAAGCCATAGTCATTGTAAGAGTATAGCTGGAAATAGATGGAGTTATACCAGGGTTTACATCGATGCTAATAGAAGATGTTACCCCATTAGTTAGACTAATTGTCTGAGAAGTATTGTAAGTGTTACCATTAACAGAATAATTAGATGTCCAATCATTTGGATGATCTGATGTTAATTCGAAAATATAGTCGTTGCTTCCAGCAATTAACGGGTTTATTTCAAAAGAAAATGTTGAGGTGTTCCCATTTGATCCTTCAACTGCTTCACTAGATAAACCAGTAAAGTCACCTAAAAATTTAGCGTGATCTCCATTATCATATCCACCTATGGCAGGTATAGATATTCCTGTATAAATTTCCTGATATGATTCAGAAATAAATACAGCTAAATGGCAGTTGTTTACATCAATAGGAACACCGTTGACATCTGAGGGTAGTGTATATATATATTGATTTTGGTATAAGCTTCCTTGAGTTGTTGTTGAAATTACATCTCCCCACTGACCAGTAATCATGTCTCTTAGCATATGACTGTGAACATAATCAGGCCCAACATAATTGTTAGGATTAAAATTAGCTCCACCAGATTGTGGTCCTAATAAAGAATCTTGTAATAAGACAACATTAATATAATTGGTTGATAACGCACTGTTGGAAGTGTAGAATGCTTCAACATCAATAGTTAATTCATTAGTGCTGGAATTATATGAAGAGGATGCTCCGATATTCACTGGAGAAACTTCTTGCATAATCTGGTTTGACATTGTAGTCCATGTGCTTCTTCCATTAGCAGTACCTCCAGGAGTTTGAGCAGTAGAAAAAACATGTCTATTTACTGTGCCAGCTGGATAGCCTGTTAACCCTGTTTGATTGGCAATAGCATCACCCCATGAAGTTCTAAAATCAGGCTCTCCAGTTCCAGGAGAAGCAAAACTTCCCTGATGAATGTTTATTAAAATTACACGATTAGGATTTGCATCATACATTCCACTTGCAATAACATGACCATCAGGACAATATCCACAATGTATTCCAGTAAACTCTTCAAGAATAGTGCTTTTGTATTGAGGGTTAACCGTAACGATGTTTTGGCTAATTAGTTGAAATATACAAGTAAAATAGAGGGTAGTCGAAAGTAATAATTTTTTCATTTTTTTTGTCAATTATTTTTAATGGCCTAAAAGTAGGTATAATACAACGTGAAATTGTTGCCCATTTTTGGTGGATTATTGTAATCCTAAACTTGTTATAGTCTACTGTTAAGTAGTTAATAACTTGTTAATAAACTGTTAGTAATGTGTTGATTAGTCCTTGAATATTCTGTCAATTCCTTTGAACTCAGGAGATTGAATGGAAATGACTCTTAAGGGGTTTGAGGAGATAACATCAACTCCATGCCAAGTATTCTTTGGAACTATAATAAGATCTCCAGGTTCTACATGATAGGTGGTGCTTCCTAAATGAAATCTTCCTTCACCTTGAGTAATGTAAATGTGTTCGACATGATTTTCATGCTTATGAATTTTAACCTTTCTTTTTACCCAAATCGCAAAAGTTGTTGAGTTGGGGTTCGTAGAGATTTGATGAACATGTATATTTTCAGAAGCAGAATCTGGACGTACTTTATTGAACTCTCCAACAAATTCTTGAGAATACATCAACATTGTTAAAAAACAAAATAAGATGGTTGTAGTAGCTTTCATAAACATTGATTATTTGTAAACCTTGCTCCTTTAATAAACTCTTCAGCAGACATTCTTTTTTTTCCTTCTAGCTGAATTTCTGCTAATTTAAGACATCCATCTGAACAACCAATATGAAGTTCATTATTATTTACAGATATTTCACCAGGATGTAATTGTCCTTCAATACATTTTGCACTATAAATTTTAAAAATAAGAGATTTAGCATCTATTTCTATTTTTGTCCAAGCTCCAGGATAGGGAGAAAGTCCTCTTATTAAATTATTGATGGAAGATTTAGAGTTATTCCAATGAATTTTGCCGGTCTGTTTGTTGATTTTTGGGGCATTATTGAGCTTATTGGAAATTAAGTTTTGTTGATCTATAAAAGGGTTAGTTCCATCTTCAATACTGCTGATGGTTTTAAGTAATAAATTAGCTCCTTTTATCATTAATTTATCGTGTAAACTTCCAACAGTATCATCCTCTAAAATAGCCACTTTTTGTTGGTGAATTATTTTACCAGTATCTATTTCTTTTTCAATGAAAAAGGTAGTTATGCCAGTTTCTTTCTCTCCATTTATAATTGCCCAATTAATGGGAGCTGCTCCTCTATAGTTTGGTAATAAAGAGGCATGTAGGTTAATGGTACCTTTTTTGGGCATTGACCAAACAATTTCTGGAAGCATTCTAAAAGCAACAACAACAAATAAATCTGCATTAATTTCCTGAATTTCTTTTATGAATTCAGGATCTTTTAAATTGGTTGGTTGTAAAACAGGAATTCTGTTTTCTATAGCAAAATTTTTAACAGCTGATCTTTTTAGCTTTTTACCTCTTCCTGCTGGTCGGTCAGGAGCTGTTACCACAGCAGCTAATTCTGCTCTTAAAGAATGAATTTTGCGTAAACTTTCAACAGCAAAATCTGGTGTGCCCATGAAAATAATCTTCATCTATATAAAATTTAAAATACTTGAATTACCAATCCTTTTAAGTATTCACTTTCAGGATGAAATATATTTATCGGATGATCTGCTGGTTGGTGAAGCTGATAAAGAATTTTAATTTCTCTTTCAGCTGCAATACTTGCAGATAAAATGGTGTTTCGAAACAATTCTTTACTAATTACTTGAGAGCAAGAAAAAGTGAAAATAATACCTCCAGGTTTTATTTGTTCTATTGCTCTTGCATTTAATCGCTTGTATCCCTGAATTGCTTTGTGTCTTGCCTTTTGGTGTTTGGCAAAAGCAGGAGGATCTAAGATAATAATATCGTAATCATCATTCAGATTTTTTATGTACTCCATGGTGTCAGCAACGATAGATTTGTGCTTACTATTTTTAGCTTTAACAAGAGCAATGTTTTCTTCTAAAAGAGAGATGGCTTTTTTTGAGCTATCCAAAGAATGAACTTCTTTTGCTCCGTTGTTTAAAGCATAAATAGAAAAACCACCAGAATAGCAAAAGGTATTTAATATCTTTTTTCCTTTAGAAATTTCCCCCAACAGTTTTCTGTTTTCTCTTTGGTCTATGAAAAAACCAGTTTTTTGCCCATTAATCCAATTAATTGAAAACAAGTTGTCGTTCTCTTTGCCAGTTTTATCCGATGGGTCACTGCCAAATAGATAGGCATTTTTGATAGGGTAGGATTGGTGGTATTTATCTGGAAGAGTTTCTGCACTTTTATCGTATACACAAGTGATATTTGGAAGTAATTCTGTGATTGCTTCACAAAAAACATCTTTAAGTCTCCACATGCCAATTGAATGACATTGTATAACAGCGGTTGTATTGTATACATCTACAATTAATCCAGGAAGATCATCTCCTTCTGCATGAACTAATCGATAAATTGTTGTTGAGGAGTTATTGGTTAAATTGAGGTTTTCTCTATTAATAAACGCTTTTTTGATTTTGTTTTTCCAATAGTTGTCATCTATGGTTTGTTGTTTAAATTCAAAAACTCTGATATTGATAACACCATCTTGGAAATGCCCAGTGCCTAAATATTTTCCTTTATTGGATTCAATTTCAACCACATCACCCTCTTGAATAGTTTGCTCAATTGTTTTAATAGCCCCTGAAAATATCCAAGGATGAAATCGTTTTATTGATTTATCTTTTGCAGGTTTTAATATAACTTTTGGAATACTCATGTCATTTTATTCTACTTGGCAAAATAACAATTATTAATTCAAAGAAGATTACATGTAAATAACAATTATTAGTTTTATTCAAATTTGAATTAAAGCGTAACTATTGAAATTTGGATTTTTAGATAGTCTTGATCAGGTTGATTTTACTCTACCTAATTTGAAAAATGATTTTCAAACCTTTACTTCTGTTCCTAGAAGTCAACTAAAGGTGTTTATTGGTGCTCCTGTTTGGTCTGATAAGAATTATTTAGCTCGTTTATATCCTCAAAAGACTAAACAAAAGGATTTTCTTTCTGCATATGCTAAGCAGTTCAATAGCATTGAGGTAAATGCCACACGTTATGGTACACCAAAACCCTCAGTTATTCAAAAATGGTACGATTCTGTTGGGCCAAATTTTAAATTTTCATTAAAAGTGCCTCAAGTTATTACCCATAGAAAAGATATTAACGATAAGGTTTCAAGAGAAAGATTCGATCAATTTTTACTTGCTGTTGATGGATTAAAAGAAAAATCAGGAATGAGTTTTGCGGTTATGGCCAATTACTTTAAAGCTAATAATTTCAATGGTCTAGTTGATTTTGTTGAAAATATTCCTTTTGACTTACCCCTGGCAATTGAATTTAGAGATTCAAGCTGGTTTGAACCTTCTATTTTGGATCAGTGGCAAAAGTTATTTGCAGAAAATAATATAACCACTGTTAAAACTGACACACCTGGAAGAAGAGATGCTGCTCATTGCAGGTTAGTGGGCGAAAATTTATTTGTTCGTTATGTAGGAGACTATTCTCATCCAACTGATAGTTTTAGAATTAAAAATTGGGTTTCTAGTTTTGATAGGGCCTTAAGTTTGGGAGTGAAAAACATTTGGTTTTATGTTCATCAACCAGGTGATACAAGAGGAAAAGTATTGGATTTCTTTAATTCATTTATTGTTGAGTTAAATGAAAAACAACAAATGAATTTTCCTAAGCTTATAGATTATAGTTTGGTTTAACGTTGCGTGTAAAATGCGTTTTAATGTAGTTTAGGTTTTGTTGGCAAAAGTATTTTTCCATTTTTCATTCCGAAATTACGGTTATTTGTCCAATCAATTCATCTCTTTTTAGAGCATTGACCATAAATTTCGCCACATTTTTTCTGCTGATTGTCAGTTTTGGTTTTGGCTCGTTATTATAACTTTCGATTATTTTCTTCTCCTTTTTAAAGTTTGTCAATCCAGTTGGTCTTACGATTGTCCAGTCTAATTTTGATGTTTTTAATTCGTTTTCTTGTCTTTCGTGGTCTTTGTATGCAACTCCGATGTTGCTGTTCTTTATGAACCACCTAAACCAAACAGGAATTTCCTTTTCAGTTTCGCCAACTCCCCAAGCGGAACAAACTACAATTCGTTCAAGTCCGTTTTTATCAGCCAATGAAATTATGTTCTTAATTACGTTTGAGAGGAAAGTTGACGGTGTCCTTAATTTTGACCAAGGAAAATCCGATTTTCGAGAAATGTTCAATGCGCTGATTATTCCTTCACATTCTTTTATTGCGTTTTCTAAGTCTGAAATTTTTTCAGGCGAGCCTTTCAGGATTTTTAGGTTTTTGTGATTTTTCTTTATTTTTTTCGGCTCCCTGACCAAACAATTTACTTCGTAATCTTGATGCAGAGCTTCTTCCAGAATTAATTTTCCCGTTCTTCCAGTTGCTCCTAATATCAATATTTTCATTGTTGAATTTCGTTTTTTTTATATTGTAGCCAACGTTTAGTGTATGGTGCGTATCCCGCATGGTATGCACTATACACCGTGTTGGGTGCTGTTTTTTTATTCTTTCGTAAATTCAATTCGTCCACCGCCTTGAAATAATATCATTTTCTTGTCTGTTAGATTAAATTCAAATTTTGCTCCTGCTTGGTCAAACTTAAATTTGTCTTTGTCAGTTGCATCAAGTGGAAATGCTGGCTGTCCTGTTCCTTGTGCAATTAAAGTATTTCCGTCTTTTGTAATTGTAATTTTCAACGCAATTTGTTTAGAAGAATAAACTCCTAAATACTTGTCTAAGTCTTCCGAAGTTAAGTTATATGTTGTGAAAACAGGAATTTCGTATGGCTTATCGTAAACCGCACTTAAAACTGCAATAGAAATATCATTATTATTCATATTTGTTCCGTTAGAAACCAAAGCATATGAAATATTGTCGTCTGGAAAATGTGAATAAACTGAACTAAAACCATCAATTCCGCCTGTGTGTCCGTAACCAATACTTCTGTAGAAAGGAATTTGAAATAAACCAATTCCGTAACCATCTTTAATGGTTTTCATTATTTCAATACTTTGTCTTGTCAAAAGCTTACCATCAAATAAAGCGTCTGAAAATTTTGTCAAGTCGGTTGGAGTAGAAATTATCGCACCCGCACCTAATGGAACAGTAAAATCTGTTTCAGGCTCTACTTTCCAAGTCCCTGCGAATCTGTATGATTTAGATTCATTGTTATTTGGATTGATTTTCCCAAAAACATAAGTGTTTGACAACCCAATTGGTTTCGCAATATATTCTTCGAGTAAATCAGAGTAAGAATTTCCATATGTTTTTTCAAGAATGTAGGTTAATAACACAAAATTTGAGTTGCTGTATTCTGCTTTGCTATCGGGGTTGAAGTCACTACCACCTTTTGCAATAATTTCAACCATTTTTTCTTCTGTCTTTGGTTGTGTGTTCCAACTCAGGTAATCTTTATCGTTTGTGAAGTTATGTATACCACTTCTGTGTCTTAGCAAATGTTCTATGGTTATTTTTTTGGCGTTTTTAAATGTCGGAAACCATTTGTCTATAGTCTGGTTTAGGTTTAATTTTTTTTCTTCAACTGCTTTTAGTATTAAAACTGCTGTAAATGTTTTAGAAATTGAGCCAATCCTATATTTAGAGTTGTCGGTAGCTTTTACATTGTTTTCGAAATCTGCAAATCCGACTGATTTTGTGTAAATAACCTCTCCGTTATTGGATACTGCAACACTTCCCATAAACTTGTTGTTTTGTTCAAGAGCATTGAAATAGTTGTCCAACTTAGTTTTGTCAAAGTTCGTTTGAGCAAGTCCGATCTGACTTATTGCAAAAGTTAAAAAGGTTATTAAGATTGTTTTAATCATTATGGTATTTCTTAGTTCTAAATAGCACCCAACGTAACGATAAACGTATTACGTTTATTCTTGTT
Organism: Crocinitomicaceae bacterium; assembly: GCA_002716065.1. GTDB lineage: Bacteria > Bacteroidota > Bacteroidia > Flavobacteriales_D > Parvicellaceae. The sequence goes on from PAZE01000048.1 coordinate 19,416, forward strand.
ATGTATTTAGTTAAATAATCAAAGCTAAAAGTAATTCAAAAGTTCAGATAGTTTAACTGATTTATAAAACATTTTAGAATTAAATATATCCCACACATTTATAAGTGTAATAACCAATTATTTCATGCAGTAACACCCTCCATTTTCTTAAAATATGTGATTGAGGAACTAAATAATCTTCTATTGAAATATGTTTTTGTTCTAGTACTTTTAAATAGGGGTCAACTTCTAATGATGTTGTTTTAAAACAAGCTATAGCTCTTCTATAATGGTAGTCTGAGGTGATTAATAAACAAGTTGGAGTAGATTTGTTTTCTGATAAAACAATTTTTGATGTATATAGCGCATTTTCATAGGTGTTTTGAGATTGAGTTTCACAAATAATATCTTCAGGATTGATTCCTGTATTTACTAAATACGATTTAATGTACTCAGATTCAATAATGTCTGATTGTATACTTCCAGAAGCTCCACTAATTATTATTTTATTTATGCTATGTTCTTTATACAACTTAACAGTGTAAAGTAGACGGTCAGCACTTTCACCAAATTTCAAATTGTATTCAGTGGAGTTTAAGCTTATCATCCCGCCAAGAAGAATCCCAAAGTCGTAGTTGTTTTTGAGTTCAACAGCATCTACGTTCCATTTTTTAAATATTGTTTGATAAATAAATCCATTGGAGAAAAAAAGTAACAAAAAGAAGCTAAATAGAAGATACCTACGTCTTTTGTATTTTTTTTTCATAAACAAGCCAAGTATGAAAAACCCTGTAATAAATACTAGAGGATCCGCAATAAAGCCAACTATTTTGGAAAGAATAAAAAACAACTTTTAATTTTTTTATAAATCTATTTATTTTCTATTAAATCAAATTGTATTTGACAACCTAAATCAAAACTGTATTTTTGTTTTCAAAGAAAAGTTAATGGATTCAACAATATATCAACCTAAGAATAAGATTAGAATTGTTACTGCGGCCTCTTTATTTGATGGTCATGATGCTGCCATCAATATAATGAGAAGGATAATTCAATCTACTGGATGTGAGGTAATTCATTTAGGTCACGATAGAAGTGTAAAGGAGGTGGTGAATTGTGCTATTCAAGAAGATGCCCAGGCTATTGCTATGACTTCTTACCAAGGTGGTCATAATGAGTATTTTAAATACATGTACGATTTGTTGAAAGAAAAAGGAGCTGATGATATTAAGATTTTCGGAGGTGGTGGAGGAACAATTCTACCTTCAGAAATAAAAGAATTGCACGATTATGGTATAGAAAGAATCTATCATCCTGATGATGGTCGTTCAATGGGCCTACAGGGAATGATTAATGATTTGGTTAAAAGATGCGACTTTCCTACTGGGAAGAATCAACAAAAGCAACTTTCTAAAATAAACTTCGATAAAAATCCATTAACTCTTGGTAAGATGATTTCTGCTGCAGAGAACTTTATGGACGAAAACAAAAATGAGCTTAAGGCTATTCAAGAAGCTGCAAAAGATATAAGTATTCCTATTTTAGGAATTACAGGTACTGGTGGTGCCGGAAAGTCGTCTCTTGTAGATGAGCTGGTTCGAAGATTTTTAGCAGATTTCCCAAAGAAAGAAATTGCTATTGTTTCTGTTGATCCTTCTAAAAGACGTACTGGTGGAGCATTGCTTGGAGATAGAATTCGAATGAATTCTATTAACGACTCTAGAGTGTATATGCGATCATTGGCTACTAGACAAAGTAATCTTGCACTTTCTAAGTATGTTTCCAATGCGCTAGACATATTAAAATTGGCTAAATACGATTTAATTATTTTGGAAACTTCTGGTATTGGCCAATCAGATACTGAGATTTTAGATCATAGCGATGTTTCTTTATATGTAATGACACCTGAATTTGGAGCTGCTACTCAGCTAGAGAAAATAGACATGCTTGATTTTGCAGATATTGTTGCCTTAAACAAATTTGACAAAAGAGGTGCATTAGATGCCATTAGAGATGTTAAAAAGCAATACAAAAGAAATCACAATTTATGGGATACACCCGATGAAGATATTCCTGTCTTTGGAACTATAGCCTCTCAGTTTAATGATCCTGGTATGAATACGCTTTACCGATCAATAATTGACAAAGTACAGCAGAAAACCAAAGCTGGTCTAATTTCTTCTTTTACCATTTCTAAAGAGATGTCTGAGAAAGTTTTTGTTATTCCTCCTAATAGATTTCGTTATCTTTCTGAAATTTCTGAAAACAATAGAGCATATGACAAATGGGTAGATGCTCAGGTTTTAGTTGCCGATAAACTAGATGCTGTTTCCAAAGCGGTAGAAATAGTTTCTGATTCAAAAGTCGAACAGGACTTACAATCAACCTATGAAAAGTTGAAAATGGATATCGATCCTCATAATTTCCAAATTTTACAAAATTGGGATAAAAAAGTAGGGCAATACAGATCAAGTGAATTTAAATTTACTGTAAGAGATAAAGAGCTCTCTGTTAAAACACATTCTGAATCCCTCTCTCAGCTTTCCATTCCAAAAGTTGCCGTTCCTAGATATTCTAGTTGGGGAGATCGATTAAGATGGTCTTTGCAAGAGAATTTCCCTGGAGAATTTCCCTTTACTTCAGGACTTTTTCCTTTTAAAAGGGAGGGAGAGGATCCTACAAGAATGTTTGCTGGTGAAGGTGGCCCTGAAAGAACCAACAGAAGGTTCCATTATGTAAGTTTAGGAATGCCAGCAAAGAGATTATCTACTGCTTTTGATTCAGTTACCCTTTATGGGAACGACCCAAATGTTCGTCCAGATATATACGGAAAAATTGGAAATGCAGGGGTGTCCATATGTTGCTTGGATGATGCCAAGAAATTGTATTCTGGATTTGATCTTTCTTCACCATCCACATCTGTAAGTATGACTATAAATGGACCTGCTCCAATGCTGCTAGGTTTCTTTATGAATGCAGCAATTGATCAAAATTGTGAGAAATACATCAAAGAAAATGGATTACAGAAGCAGGTTGAAGCTAAAATCAAAAAAATATACAATAACCAAAATCGACCATCTTACCAAGGTGATCTTCCTGAAGGTAATGATGGATTGGGCTTAATGCTTCTTGGAGTTACTGGTGATCAAGTATTAGATGATGCTACATATCAAAAAATAAAGGCTGAAACACTTACTAAAGTTAGAGGAACAGTACAGGCAGATATTCTCAAAGAGGATCAAGCGCAAAACACTTGTATCTTCTCTACCGAATTTGCTTTAAGGTTAATGGGAGATGTTCAACAGTATTTTATTGAAAATAAGGTAAGAAATTTTTATTCAGTTTCCATTTCAGGCTATCATATTGCAGAAGCAGGTGCAAACCCAATTTCTCAACTAGCATTTACTCTTGCAAATGGTTTTACTTATGTAGAATACTATTTAAGTAGGGGTATGGACATAAATAAATTCGGTCCTAACTTATCATTCTTCTTTTCTAACGGAATAGATCCTGAATATGCTGTTATAGGTAGAGTGGCAAGAAGAATATGGTCCAAAGCGCTAAAGAATAAATATGGGGCTGATAAAAGAGCTCAAATGCTTAAATATCATATTCAAACATCAGGTAGATCATTACATGCTCAAGAGATTGATTTTAATGATATAAGAACAACCCTTCAAGCTTTGTATGCCATTTACGACAATTGTAATTCGCTACATACTAATGCTTATGATGAGGCTATCACTACACCTACGGAAGATTCAGTAAGAAGAGCAATGGCAATTCAACTGATTATTAACAAAGAGCTTGGATTGGCTAAAAATGAAAATCCACTTCAAGGGTCGTTCATTATTGATGAGTTAACTGATTTGGTTGAAGAAGCGGTATTAATGGAATTCGACAGAATCAATGAAAGAGGCGGTGTTCTTGGAGCAATGGAAACGATGTATCAGAGAAGTAAAATTCAAGAAGAATCCCTTTATTATGAAACGTTAAAACACACTGGTGAATTTCCAATAATAGGGGTAAATACTTTTTTAAATTCTAAAGGTTCACCTACAATTATTCCTTCTGAAGTTATTCGCGCAACTATTGATGAAAAAGAATATCAAATTTCTATGTTAGAAGATTTACATAAAAATAAAGATAAGGTTGCCCAAGAGTCTTTAAACGCTATTCAAAATGCAGCCATTGAAAATGAAAATATTTTTGATGTTATTATGGAGGCTAGTAAGCATTGTTCATTGGGTCAGATAACAGACTCTTTGTTTAAAGTTGGTGGTCAATATAGAAGAAACATGTAATCCTTAATGACTGAAAAGAATCATCTTATCATTTTTGCTAGAAACCCTCAGCTTGGAAAAATTAAAACTCGGCTAGCAGAATCAGTTGGAGATAAAAATGCGCTTAAGGTATATCTTCACCTTTTAGAACATACTGCTCATGTTGTTGGTAAGGTTAGTTGTGTTAAGCATGTTTATTACGATTCTTTTATTGAAAAAGACGATATATTTCCTGAGGAAAATTTTCACAAAAACATTCAAGTTGGTGACGATTTAGGCTTAAAGATGTACAACTCTATTAAAGATGTTTTTGGCCAGTGGGCTGAAAAGGTACTTATTATTGGAACAGATTGTTTCGAATTGGATAACTCAGTTATTGAAGAAGCATTTTCTAAACTTAATGATTTTGATGCAGTTGTTGGACCGGCTTTAGATGGCGGATATTATTTATTGGGTATAAAACAGCTTAAAAAAGAATATTTCATCAATAAATCATGGAGTAAAGAAAATGTTTTATTAGACACTCTATTGGATTTCAAAAGCCTTGGATTAAGCTACTACTTACTTCCTCAGTTAAATGATGTAGATATAAGAGAAGATTTGGGTGATTTAGAAAAATTAATTGAATGAACCTAACCAAAATTAAACAGACGGTTGATTTTTTAATTTTAAAAGGCTTTGTTGAGTGTGAAAATGCCGTCATTTTAGGAACTGGATTAGGTAGTTTAGTAGATGCTGTAGAACATAAAATTTCAATTCCTTATTCACAAATTCCACATTTTCCAATAAGCACAGTTGAGACACATTCTGGCAACTTGATTTTAGGAAATATTGAAGGTGTAAAAGTACTTGTATTTCAGGGTAGATTTCACTTTTATGAAGGCTATTCAATGCAACAGGTGGTTTTTCCAGTTCATATTATGAAGTTTTTGGGTATAAAAAACCTGTTGATTTCAAACGCTGCTGGTGCAATTAATCTTGGCTTTAAAAAGGGCTCTTTGATGCTTATAAAAGATCATATTAACCTTTTCCCAAAACATCCTCTTGTGGGGCCAAACAAAGATGAGATAGGTGTTCGATTTCCGGATATGAGTTCTGCTTACAATTCACACTTTAATGAAATTCTTACTACTGTAGCTAAAAATTTAAAGATCCCTTTGGAAAAAGGGGTTTACATATCTGCTCAAGGTCCCATGTTAGAAACCCCTTCGGAATACAGGATGCTTAGAAGATTTGGTGCTGATGCTGTTGGTATGAGTACTATTCCAGAAGTTATTGCAGCAAATCATGCAGGTATTAAGTGTTGTGCTTTATCTGTTTTAACAGATGAATGTGATCCAGATGATTTAAAGCCTATTGATATTCAAGAAATTATAACTATTGCTAAAAAGGCAGAAAAAAAGCTAGTTCTTCTAGTAAAAGAATTTTTTAAATCAATTGCTTAGCACAATTTTTTATTATTCAATTCAACAAGAGGCAATATTTCATTAATTAAAGCTTTAGCCACTTTAAAATCTATTTGCTGATCTGCATCAGAAAGTGCGCTATTAGGATCAGGGTGAACTTCAATTAATAATCCATCTGCACCCATGGCAACAGCTGCTTTGCTTAGGTCAATAATTCCATATCGTTTTCCAAGAGCATGACTAGGATCAATTACTATTGGTAGATTAATGTGTTCTTTTATCCATGCTACTGAGCATAAATCTAAAGTGAACCTTGTTTTAGGTTCAAATGTACGTATTCCTCTTTCACATAGAATAACGTTTTCATTTCCACCACACAATATGAATTCTGCAGCTTGAATAAACTCTTGTAATGTTGAACTAAAGCCACGTTTTAACAACACTGGTTTATTTGTTTTGCCAAGAGCTTTAAGCAATGCTTGATCATACATTGATTTGGTCCCAATTTGAACAACATCCGCTTGATTGATAACCTGGTTAATGTGCTCAGCATTTTTTGCTTCGGAGAAGGTGATTAATTGCTTTTTTTTGGCCGTTTCTTGTAAAATATCTAGGCCTTTCTTTTCTAAACCTTGAAAAGAGTAGGGAGATGTTCTGGGTTTAAAAGCTCCAGCTCTAATACAACTTAATCTATTTGTGGTCAAAAACTGGGCAACCTGATTTATTTGCTCAGTGCTTTCAACAGAACAAGGTCCCATAATTAAGGGGAGTGAAGGGGAATTTCTTCCAATTGAAATGTGTTTAATTGGAATTTCTCTATGAGTTTTATATTGAATTGAAGCTAGCTGAATATCATTTTCAAAAACAAATTCTTGAAGTACAAATGGAGAAAGTTCTTTTGGGAAGTTTTTGTTTACAGAGGAGTTTACCAGCTGTATATATTCCTGTTTAACATTGACAAAAGAAGATGTGTTTTCAACATAGGAATTGATTATCTTGTTGGGTGTGTTTTTATCTAAATGAAGAATCATAGTTAAATATACTCATAGCATCCAAGATCATTGCCGTTTGTTCTTGGATTTCCTAATAAGTCAATAGTAATGGTTGATGGTGCTCCTTTATCAATAACAAATGAACCAGAAGAAATGGTAAAATCCCAAGATGCTGGAGAACTAAACATTGGGTCTATGTTGTTGTAACAATTGTTAAAGAAAATAGAGTTGTTAATGGAATCTTCAAGTTTAAAAAGTGAATTGGTAAAATTCATGATTGGTATTTCACCTGAGAATTCTCTTCCCAATGTATCAATGAATACTTCATTGTCATTGCTGCCATAAAATATGCAATTGGTGAAGTTAGCAGTAGTAAACGGTCTATACTGTGGAATGTTTAAATAGTCATAATAATCTTTAAAGACAAACAAAGCTGAATTTCGCTGTCCTTGCCAATAATTTCCAAAAGTGCATTGCTCAAAGTTAACATTACCACCAAGGCTAATGAAGCCACAGTATTGAGATGAATTACTAAAAAGACAATTTTCAGCATTGACATTAGCTCCCTGAGTAAGAATACTAGCGTATAATGAATTTTGAATAGAAATACTATTAAGCTCAACTTGATTTCCGCTCTGGCTGGTATCTATTTGAATTCCTATTATGGCGTTACTGATTTGAGCATATTCAATGGTGCTGTTTAAAGGTTGATAAAACCATATTCCTCTCCATTGTCCACTGGTGCTATCGGCATCATAAAGCAAGAAATCTTCCATTCTATCTTGTTTAAAAATTACCGGCTGCCCTAAAGTTCCATTTACTTGAAGAGCACTTTTGTATATGTAAAGAATAGCATTAGAATGTCCATGAATTGTAGTTCCAGCTTCAATAATAAGGGTTTTGTTAGAATCTAATGATGGATAGCCAACGGCAGCAACACCATAAATAACATGAGGTTTATCATTAGACCAAGTTCCTTCAACCAATTCATTGACATGGAAATAGGCATCTTGTCCCCAGGCATTGAGTACTACTTTTTGTTGGTTTCCATTTGTAAGAAATAGTATGGAATCTTCGACAACTAAAGGATTATTGGAATTGTTTGGGTCTATGGTTACCTCTACAAAAACAAACATGCTATCACCAGTTTCAAGCTCTATGTTTTCAAAATTCACACCAGCATCTCCATTTACGTTGATTCTAAATGGTGAATTGGTGCCATTAGCAAGTTGAATTGAGCTAACATTTATTTTTCCGTTATTGTTGTTGTAGATTTTAAAATATTTCGTTGTAGAGCCTATGGTAGTAAAAATGGTGTCGAAAAGTATAGTGTCATTAGAAAAATCTAGTCTTGCACTTGAACTAGTGAGTAAGTTTTGCTTTCTACAATTGACAAAATTTAGACAAATTGCAAGGGTGCATAAAACAAGAATATAGGTGTATATGTTTTTAATTGACATCTGTTGGTGATAATGCTGCAAGTTTATTAACTATTTATCATTTAAAATATTTTATCGCATTATTTTATTTGTTCTTTTGAAACAAGAAAAAGAAAATATATATTTGCACGCTCGAAAGTTAAAGAACTAGATTAATGAAAAAAGGAATACACCCAGAGAATTACAGATTAGTCGTTTTTAAAGATATGTCTAACGATTATTCTTTTTTAAGTAAAAGCTGTGCAAATTCTAAAGATACCGTAAAATGGGAAGATGGTAATGAATACCCTCTTATTAAATTAGAGATTTCTCATAAGTCTCATCCATTTTTTACTGGAAAACAACAACTTATTGATACTGCTGGTAGAATTGACAAATTTAAAAGCAGATACTCTTCTCAAAAGAAGAAATAAAAATTTTATAACATCTTTTAACCCTCGGCATTGTTCGGGGGTTTTTTTTATCCGTACATTTGATAATTAACATTCAAGTTCAATGAAAAAGATTGTTTTATTTGATGGTCAGTGTCATAAATCTTTATTGCCCTTATCATTTACTCGTCCTGTAGCTCATTTAAGAGTTGGCATTCTAACCATTCTTGAAAAATGGGAATATTATTTAGATCAAAAGGTTGATGTTCGATGTAAGGACTTTTTAAGCAGTAAATTTTCTTCTTTTGAGAATGTTGCTGATATTGGAATTTTAGCTGGTTTGTTGCCGGATGCTGATTTGGTAGAAGTAATTCTAGGACTAGACTCCAATACTATTCTTCTATGTAATGAAGACGTTCTTGCTATTAGCCCTCTTCCAAAAAATGATGGTAATATGGAGAAATTGCTGGCTAAATATTCAGTTGTTCAATACGACTTACCAGTTTCAATAATTAAAAGACCATCAGATATTTTCCTTAAAAATGGTGATCAGTTGGAAGTTGATTTTCCTCTTTTAACAGCTGGTAAATCTTCTTTGAATATTGATCAGTCAAATACATTAATTGGAGATTCAATCTTTGTTGAAGAAGGTGCAAGGGTTTCAGCTAGCATTATCAATGCTGAAGATGGTCCAGTTTATATCGGTAAAAATGCACAAGTTATGGAGGGTTCTCTAATAAGAGGTCCTTTTGCTTTAATGGATAATTCTACTTTAAAAATGGGAGCTAAAATCTATGGACCAACTACTTTTGGTCCTCATTGTAAGGTTGGTGGTGAGGTAGGCAATTCCGTTATTCAAGGGTATTCAAATAAAGCTCATGATGGTTATCTAGGTAATAGTGTTATTGGTGAGTGGTGTAATTTAGGTGCTGACACCAATACTTCCAACCTAAAAAATAATTACAGTTCAGTAAAGACATGGAATTATGCAACTGAAACTATGGAAGATTCAGGTACGCAGTACTGTGGTTTAACAATGGGTGATCATTCAAAGTGTGGAATCAATACCATGTTTAATACAGGTACTGTGGTTGGAGTTTTTGCTAATGTTTTTGGAGGAGGGTTTCCGGCAAAATTTATTCCTTCATTTAGTTGGGGAGGTGCAACTGAAAGTGTAGATTATGAGCTAGAAAAAGCATTAAATCTTGCTGATGTTGTAATGAAAAGAAGAGGCTTGGAATTGTCTAAAGAAGATCAACAGCTATTGGAAAATATTTTTGAATTGACTGCCAAGTATAGATTCAAATCTTAGTTTATTTTATTTTTTCTCTTTTGGCATTTCTATTGATGTATACTTATTGCAGTTAGTTCTGAAAAATTATTTTAACACCTGTAAATCAGTTGTTTAGGTGTTTTTGATGAGTTTATTGCTACTTATTTTAACCTTTTGAGTTATTAGTTAAATGTCAAATTGACAATTATTAGATAATATGAGTGACTTTTTTGCAGAATCCAATTGGATAGATTTTTCTAGCGTAGTTGATCAGGAAACAGAATTTATTCCCTTAATATCTCCTGAAGAAGAGGATAGGATGAATACAGAAAAGGTTCCTGAGAAATTACCTATTCTACCTTTAAGGAATAACGTGCTTTTTCCAGGAGTAGTTATGCCCATTACCGTTGGAAGAGACAAAAGCATTAAACTTATTCAAGACGCTTATAAGGGCAATAAGATTATTGGTGTTGTTTCGCAAAAAGATTCTTCTATTGAAGAGCCCAAATATGAAGATTTATACAGAGTAGGTACAGTTGCTCAGATTGTTAAGCTACTAAAAATGCCCGATGGAAGTAGTACTGCTATTTTACAGGGTAAAAAGAGAATGAGTTTGCTTGATCTTGTTCAGCCGGAACCTTATCTGATAGCTAATGTTAAGCCTTTTGATGAAAAAAGAGAAAAGAAATTCAGTAAGGAATCATTAGCTCTTTTTGATTCGTTAAAAGACATGGCTTTAAGCATTATAAAGCAGTCTCCCAATATTCCTTCAGAGGCATCATTTGCAATTAAAAATATTGAAAGTCCTACCTTTTTGGTGAATTTCATTTCCTCACATATGCAAGCGGATGTTGCCGACAAACAAAAAATGCTTGAAAAGCCCAATGTACTAGACCGCGCAAATGCATTGCTAAAGCACTTAGATAAAGAATTACAGCTTTTAAAGCTAAAAAATGACATTCAGTCTAGAGTTAGAGTGGATATGGACCAACAGCAAAAAGAGTATTTTCTTCATCAACAAATGAAGGAGATACAAAATGAGCTTGGAGAAAATCCAATTCAGCAGGAAATAAATGAGCTAAGAGCAAATGCTAAAGAAAAAAAATGGGTTGATAAAGTAAAAAAGACGTTTTTAAAAGAGGTAGATAAGTTAGAAAGGATGAACCCATCTGGAGCTGAATATGGAGTTCAACTCAATTATTGTCAACTGTTATTGGATTTACCTTGGGGTGAGTATTCTAAGGATAAATTTAACTTAAAGAGAGCGCAAAAAATTCTTGATCGAGATCACTTTGGATTGGATAAAGTTAAGGATAGGATTATTGAATACCTGGCAGTTTTGAAATTAAAAGGAGATATGAAATCTCCAATATTGTGTTTGTACGGCCCTCCTGGTGTTGGAAAAACTTCTTTGGGTAAATCTGTTGCAGAAGCAATAGGTAGAGAATACATTCGAATGTCTCTTGGTGGTTTGCATGATGAGTCAGAAGTAAGGGGTCATAGAAAAACCTATATTGGGGCAATGCCAGGAAAAATTATTTCAAACATTAAAAAAGCTGGTAAGTCAAACCCCGTTTTTGTTTTGGATGAAATTGATAAGGTTGGTCGTTCTGGTCACGGAGATCCTTCTTCGGCTTTATTAGAAGTTTTGGATCCTGAACAAAACGATTCATTCCAAGATAATTTTGTAGACATTGAGTACGACCTTTCTAAGGTATTGTTTATAGCTACTGCCAATGAACTTTCAACCATACAACCTGCTTTAAGGGACAGAATGGAGATTATTGAAATTAACGGCTATACCATTGAAGAGAAGCTAGAAATTGCTCGTAAGCATTTAATTCCTAAGCTGTTGTCTGATCTTGGTTTAATTGCTGGACAAATTAAATTTTCTAAGTCTGTAATTGAGAAGATCATATCTTCTTATACTAATGAGAGTGGAGTAAGAGGTTTGGAAAAACTAATAGCTAAAGTAATTCGAAACAGGGCAAAGCAAATTGCTTTTAACGAAACTTATAATGTTAACATTACGCTTTCTGATTTGCCACTTGTTTTAGGTCCAGCATTTGATAAAAACAAGTATAAAAACAATGATGTGCCTGGTGTGGTTACTGGATTAGCCTGGACACGAACAGGTGGAGATATTCTATTTATTGAATCTTCACTTACTAAGGGGAAAGGTAAGCTTACCCTTACAGGAAACCTTGGGGATGTAATGAAAGAGTCTGCAGTAATTGCATTAGAATTTTTAAAGTCTCAACATCATCTATTAGCTATGACTCAAGATCAGATGGATGCGTTTAATATACACGTTCATGTCCCTGAAGGTGCAACTCCTAAAGATGGTCCTTCTGCTGGTGTTTCCATGCTTACTGCTTTAGCGTCATCATTTTCTAAGAAGAAAGTAAAGAAATATCTTGCTATGACTGGAGAGATAACTCTTCGAGGTGAAGTTCTTCCAGTTGGTGGAATTAAAGAGAAGATTTTAGCTGCTAAAAGAGCAGGTATTAAAGAGATTATATTACCTGCATCCAATAAAAAAGATGTTGATGACATCAAACCACTTTATATTAAAGGGTTAAAATTTCATTTTCTTAAAACGATGACGGAAGTTCTTCAGGTTGCTCTTGTTAATTAGATCTTTAGATCGCTATTTTTAACAATTTTGTTGTAATTCATTAATCGTTGTTAATAAGTCATTTTCATCTTTTTGTTACTTACAGAAGGATTTGCATATTTTTACCCTTAACCCAACTATTTTTTAATGGCAGAAGAAAAAGTACAATATACCGAGGATAATATTAGATCCCTTGATTGGAAAGAGCACATTAGGATGCGTCCAGGAATGTATATTGGAAAATTAGGAGATGGTTCTGCTCCTGATGATGGTATTTATGTATTGGTGAAAGAGGTTATGGATAACTCTATTGATGAGTTTGTGATGGGTAATGGGAAAAAAATCGAAATTAAAATAGACGGAGAAGAAGTTGTTATTAGAGACTATGGAAGAGGAATTCCATTGGGTAAAGTAAAAGACGTAGTTTCTAAGATGAATACTGGTGGAAAGTATGATTCTAAGGCATTTAAAAAATCTGTTGGTCTTAATGGAGTTGGTACCAAAGCGGTTAATGCCCTTTCTACATTTTTTAAGGTTGAGTCCATTAGAGATGGTAAGTTGAAAGGGGTGGAGTTTAAAAGAGGTGAAGTTATTGAGGATTCAAAACTTGCTGATACTGAGTTATCTAACGGAACTTATGTAAAGTTTATTCCTGACAATGAGGTCTTTAAAAAGTTTAGTTTTAGACACAACTATTTAGAGCAAATGTTTTGGAATTACTGTTATCTAAACAGGGGGCTTACTATTGATTTTAACGGAAACAAACTCATTTCTAAAAATGGATTAAAGGATTTATTAGAAAATAATATGGATGGAGATCCACTCTATCCAATAATTCATTTGGAGGGAGATGACATTGAGGTTGCTTTTACTCATGCTAGAGGATACGGTGAAGATTATTCCTCTTTTGTTAATGGGCAACATACCACTCAAGGTGGAACTCATTTAAGTGCTTTCAGAGAAGCTGTTGCCAGAGTTATTAAGGACTTTTTTAACAAATATGAACCTGTTGATATTCGACAGGGAATTGTTGCTGCTGTAAGCATAAAAGTGATTGAACCTGTTTTTGAATCTCAAACCAAAACAAAATTGGGTTCCCTGGAAATTGAACCTAATGGTAAATCTGTTCGTGCATTTGTGATGGATTTCTTAAAAGAGAAATTAGATAATTTTCTTCACAGAAATCCAGGACTGGTTCAAGATTTAGAAAATAAAATAAAGCAATCGGAAAAAGAGAGAAAAGAGCTGGCTGGAATTCGAAAAATTGCTCGAGAAAGGGCTAAAAAGTCAAGCCTTCACAACAAGAAACTTAGAGATTGTAAGATTCATTATAACGACATAAAAAATGATAGAAGAGCAGAAACATCCATTTTCATCACTGAGGGTGATTCTGCAAGTGGATCTATCACTAAATGCAGAGACGTAAAAACACAAGCTGTTTTTAGTCTAAGAGGAAAACCTTTAAATTCCTTTGGTTTAACAAAAAAAGTTGTTTACGAAAACGAGGAATTTAATCTTATTCAGGCTGCTCTGAACATTGAAGAAGATATGGAATCCTTACGTTATAATAAAATAATTATTGCTACCGATGCTGATGTTGATGGTATGCACATTAGGCTATTGTTACTTACCTTTTTTCTTCGCTTTTTTCCTGATTTAGTAAAGAAAAAGCACGTCTACATTTTACAGACACCTTTGTTTAGAGTTCGTAATAAAAAAGAAACTAGATATTGCTATTCTGATGAAGAAAAGAAAAAGGCTTTAAAAGAGCTAGGTGCTAAACCAGAAATAACAAGATTTAAAGGTTTAGGAGAAATTTCTCCAGATGAATTTAAGTTTTTTATTGGTGAGGATATGCGATTAGAGCCTGTTCTTTTAACTAAAGAGCACTCAATTGAAGAAATTCTCACCTTTTATATGGGAAAAAATACTCCAAATAGACAGGATTTTATTATAGAAAATCTTAAAGTTGAAGAAGATATAATTGAAGATCAAGTGATAGAGGAATAGTTATGAGTAATGAAGATTTAGAGGCAAATAAACTACCAAACGAAAGTGTGCATAATGACGGGCAGGATTTTTTAAATCCTGATCAAATTATTTCGCTTTCAGGAATGTATAAAGAATGGTTTTTAGATTATGCTTCATACGTGATTTTAGAGAGAGCTGTTCCTGCTCTGGAAGATGGGTTAAAACCTGTTCAACGTAGAATATTACACTCCTTAAACGAATTAGATGATGGTAGATACAATAAAGTTGCCAATGTAATTGGTAATACAATGAAATACCATCCTCATGGTGATGCATCAATAGGGGATGCAATGGTTCAAATCGGCCAAAAAGACTTGCTAATTGACTGTCAGGGTAACTGGGGAAATACATTAACTGGTGATGGTGCTGCAGCTCCAAGGTACATTGAGGCCAGATTAACAAAATTAGGTAAGCATATTTTATTTAATCCTAAGACTACTACCTGGCTTAGTTCATATGATGGTAGAAATAAAGAACCACAACATTTACCTGTTAAATTTCCTTTGCTTTTAGCTCATGGTGGTGAAGGTATTGCAGTTGGGTTAGCATGTAAGTTTTTACCGCACAATTTCATTGAAATTATTGATGGATGTGTTAATTACCTGAGAGGCAAAAAAGTTGAGCTGTATCCAGATTTCATTAATGGAGGAATGGCTGATTTCACACAGTATAATGATGGTTTAAATGGTGGTAAGGTAAGAGTTAGAGCTTCTATTAAAAAAGTTAACAATAAAACATTAATGATTGATCAGATTCCTTATGGAACAACAACTGATCAGTTAATAGAATCTATTGTAAAAGCCACTGAAAAAAATAAAATTAAGGTTAAGAAAATTGAAGATAATACTTCAGCTGTAGCTGAGATATTAATTCACTTGCCAACAGGTGTTTCTCCTGATAAGATGATTGATGCTTTATATGCATTTACCAATTGTGAAATGTCTATATCTCCGAATTCATGTATAATTGAGAATAATACACCTGTATTTTTAGGAGTTTCAGAGATCTTAAAAAGGTCTACCGACAGAACTGTTGATTTGCTTAAGCAAGAATTAGAAATTAAGCTTAAAGAATTAGAGAATTCTTGGCATTGGCTTTCTTTAGAAAGGATTTTTATTGAAAATAGAATCTATAGAGATATTGAGGAGGAAGAAACATGGGAAGGTGTAATTAAAGCAATAGATAAAGGATTGAAGCCTCATCTTAAAATTTTAAAAAGACCTGTTGTTGAGGATGATATTATTCGTCTAACAGAGATTAAAATCAAACGAATATCTAAGTTTGATAGCTTTAAGGCAGATGAAAATATTGCTAAAATAGAATCTCAAATTAAAGAAGTTAAAAACCATTTAGATAACCTTATTTCTTATGCTATTGACTATTTTAAGGACCTAAAAGCTAAATTTTCAGAAGGTAAAGAACGAAAGACAGAGATTAGAGTTTTTGATAGTATCTCTGCATCTAAAGTTATTGTTTCCAATAAGAAGCTCTATGTAAACAGAGATGAAGGTTTTATTGGTTGGACATCACGTAAAGATGAATTTATTTCTGAATGTTCAGATTTGGACGATATTGTGCTGTTTTTCTCCACTGGAAAAATGATGGTAACCAAAATAGCAGATAAGAAATTTGTTGGAAAAGGAATTATTCATGCTGCAGTTTGGAAAAAAGGTGATCTCAGAACAATCTATCATATGATTTATCAGCATTCTAAAGGTGGTCCTTCATATATGAAGCGATTTGCTGTAAATGCTGTAACAAGAGATAAAGAATACGATTTAACTAGTGGTGGTAAAGAGCCTAAAATTCATTATTTCTCTGTTAACCCTAATGGTAGAAGAGAAATTGTAGCTGTTAAATTAAGACCTAGACCTAAGCTTAAAAAATTAAAATTTGATGTTGATTTTGGCGATTTAATGATAAAAGGAAGAGCATCAAAAGGAAATTTAACTACAAAGCATTTTATTTCTAAAGTTGAGCTTAAAGAAACTGGAGGTTCAACCTTAGCAGCTAGAGAAATATGGTGGGATGATGTTGTTAGAAGATTGAATAATGAGAGTAGAGGAATTTCTCTAGGCACTTTCAAGGGAGAAGATAAAATCCTAACAATTTACCAATCAGGTCATTTTAAACTTTCTGGTTTTGAGCTGTCTAATAAATTTGATGATGATCTTATACATATTGAAAAATGGCACCCTCAACATCCTCTAGCTTGTGTTTATTACAATGGTAGTAAAGACATTTATTATGTGAAACGTTTTTTAATTGAGTCTACTTCTAAAAAAACACTCTTTATTCCTGACGATGATAAAAGTGAGCTGACTGTTGCTTCCACTCAATATTTGCCTAAGGTTAAAATTGAGTTCAACAAAAGATTAAAAGAGACAAAAGATTTACAAGATAAAACTGAAGAGTTAAATAAGATAATTGATGTTAAGGGTTTAAAAGCTCAAGGAAATCAATTAACCAAATTAAAAGTGAAAAGTATTTCTCTTTTACCTACAATTGAAGGTGAACAATGGCCAAATGATGAAATTAATGATGATCAGCGGCAGTTAATTGATGATGTTTCTGATGCTGAAAATACTGTTGTCGACAAAGAAGTTATCGGAAGTGTAAATGATGATAAAAAAGTTGAAATTGAATTGGATTTACCCCCTGAAGCTAACTCAGGTGCATCTAATGATGAGAATACTGATGGTCAAATAAATTTATTCTAATGAAAAAAAAATTCCTATTAAGTAGTTTGCTTTTGTTTTTTAGCTATGTTTTTTGCGCTCAGGATGATTACCAAAATGATACTATTTTGTTGGAAGAAAATAGAAATTATTTAGGTTCCAATATATCACCTTTATTAATGGGAGTTTCTGCTGGTAAAGATAATTTTAACGTAAAAGTGAATTTAAGCTATAAAAGAAATTTTCGTGATAAAAATTTAAGATTTAGTTTGAATTATCTAACTGAAGGTAATGTGTCGCTTTATGATTATTTCGAACCTGTTTCTAGTACAGATACTACCTTAGTAAACCGATATTTCGACAATTCTTACAATCATTATGATTTTAGATTTGGTTTTGAGGAGCTAAGAGGCTATAATGGCACTAGAGTTCATGTTGGTGTTGATGCAATTTTGGGATATGGAACCAATAATTCCAATTATTTTGATAGGAAGTTCAATTTCGTAGATTCTACAGGGAACTATATATTGGATACCACTTCTAACCTTATTAATTTACGTCAGGGTAGTAGAAGTTCAAATTTTCTTATAACTGGTCTAGATGTTTCTTTTGGTATTGACTGGATGTTAAATGAAAGATTCACTTTCACTTTTCAAGTTACACCACAATTTAATTATTACATCTTTTTAGACGAGAATACTCAAGATTTTCAAAATGAGTATTCAGCGTCTAAAAATTATGCAGACTTTAAACTAGGTTATTTTGATTTAATGCTTTTTTATAGGTTTTAAGCGTGTTGCTTAAGCTTAGGAGCTGCAGCTAGTATTTCCTGATTCGCATTATCAGCAAACTGATCAAAATTCTTAACAAACTGTTCAGCAAGATGATAAGCTTTTGTATCATAAGCATTTTTATCTTCCCAAGTATTTTTAGGGTTTAAAACATCGGATGGTACATTTGGGCAGGTTGTAGGCATCTGAAGACCAAAAATCTCATGCTTTTGATATTCAACGTTTTCAAGGTCACCATTTAAAGCAGCCGTTATCATTGCTCTAGTATATTTAAGACTCATACGTTCTCCAACACCATAAGATCCTCCAGTCCAGCCAGTATTAATAAGCCAAACATTTACATTGTTTTGAGTCATTTTTTCCCCAAGCATTTCAGCATATTTAGTTGGGTGCAAAGGTAAAAATGGAGCGCCAAAACATGCTGAAAAAGCAGTAACTGGTTCAGTTATTCCAGCTTCAGTTCCAGCAACTTTAGCTGTGTATCCGGAAATAAAATGAAACATTGCCTGTCCTTTATTTAATTTTGAAATTGGAGGCAAAACACCAAAAGCATCTGCAGTTAAAAAGAAAATATTTTTTGGGCTAGTTCCTTTAGACCCTTCAGCAATATTGTCAATATGATTAATAGGGTAGCTAACTCTGGTGTTTTCAGTTTTAGATTTGTCTGCAAAATCAACAGTTGACGTATTTTCAAAGAAGTTGATGTTTTCTAAAATAGCTCCAAATTTTATGGCATCCCAAATTTGAGGTTCTTTTTCTTTGGATAAATCGATGCATTTTGCATAGCATCCACCTTCAAAATTAAAAACTGAATCGTCAGCCCAACCGCGCTCATCATCCCCAATTAATTTTCGGTTGGGATCAGCAGAAAGTGTAGTTTTACCCGTGCCAGATAAACCAAAAAATACAGCAGTATCTCCCTTTTCACCAACGTTGGCTGAGCAGTGCATTGATAAGATGTTTTTTTCGTGAGGAAGGATAAAGTTAAGTACAGAGAAAATACCTTTTTTAATTTCTCCTGTATATCCAGTTCCACCAATAATAATTAATTTTTTAGTGAAATTAATGACTGCAAAATTGTGTTGTCTTGTTCCATCTTTATCTGGATCAGCATAAAAGCCAGGAGCATTTATTATGTGCCAATCAGGATTAAAGTTTTCTAGGTCTTCATTTTTCGGAGAAATGAACATGTTGTCTGCAAAATGATTCGACCATGGATATTCATTTACAACTCTTATATTTAGTTTAAATCTTTCATCTGAGCAAGCGTATGAATCTCTTACGAAAATATCTTTATTCTGAAGGTATGAAGTAACTTTATCATATAAGGAGTCAAAGTTCTCACTTGAAAACTTAATGTTTATATCTCCCCACCATACAGCATTTTCTGTATAGCTGTCGCAAACAATAAATCTATCTTTTGGAGATCTACCAGTAAATTCACCAGTGTCAATTGCTACTGCACCAGTATCAGAAAGAACACCCATTCCTCTTATTACTGTTTCTTCAACAAGTTCTGCAGGAGTTAAATTCCAATAAGCGTTAGTTATATTCGAAAGACCTAATTGGTCTAAATTAGCGGTTTTGGGTCTAAGACCATATTCATTCATCTATTTTTGATTTGAATTATGGCGTAAAAGTAAATAATATAGATGGTTAATTAGACAATAATTGTTCTATTTATTCACATATTTTTTACTTATTAAAAAATTCTTATAAACTAATCTTTAATTTAACATTAATTAATTTTAATTTATGAATTATTCCAATCTATTTAGAAAAGAGGTTTTTGTAAAACCTTCTACTTTTAAGCTTTCGCATAAAGACAAAATTCTTCTATTGGGTTCCTGTTTTACAGCAAATATATCTTCATTTTTGAACAACTTTGGTTTTGGCATTTCCTACCCATTTGGAACAATCTATAATCCTATAACTATTGGAAATAATCTACAAAGAATACTACGTAAGAACCATTTTAATGAAACAGATGTTGTTGAAAATAATGACCGTTTTTACAGCTGGAATCATTCTAGTAACTACAGTGCAGATAATAAGAAAGAGTTTGTTCGTTCTATAAATGATGAAATGACATCTTTAAATAGCACTCTTAAAGAATCTTCAACTATTATAATTACTCTAGGAACATCTTTTGTTTATGAGCACATCAATTATGGATTGGTAGGAAACTGTCATAAACTACCTTCAAGAGATTTTATCAAAAGAATGCTTTCTTTGGAAGAGATGCTTCACTGTTGGACAGATGTGCTTTCATCTTTAGAAAACAAAAACATTATTTTTACTGTTAGCCCTGTAAGGCATTGGTCTGACGGTGCAATTGATAACACAAGAAGTAAATCTCAACTTCACCTTTTAATTTCTAAATTGGAGGCTGAGTTTGATAACATAGCATATTTTCCAAGCTATGAGCTAATGATGGATGAACTTAGAGATTACAGATTTTATGAAAAAGATATGTTGCACCCTTCCTACCAGGCAGTTGAGTTTATTTGGGATAAATTTGTTAATTGCTATTTTAATACATCTACTAAAGCTGTTTTAGCTGAAGTGACAGCCATTCGTAAATCTCTTTCTCACAAGCCTTTTAATCCTAAATCAAAAAATCACCAACGATTTTTAAAAAAATGTCTTCAACAAATAAAAAATATTCAAAAGAAAACACCTCATTATTACTGGGATAAAGAAAGCAGTACAATTAAAGATCAATTAGATGATTAATTGTAAATTTTTCTAGAGAATTTAATTTTAAATTGGCTTTTTTACTCCATTTTGGATTGGTTCCTTTTTCAGGAATAACAATAACTTTCATTCCTGCATTTATAGCTGCCTGCATTCCATAATTTGAATCTTCTAAAACAATACACCTGTTTTTATTCACTTCAAGCATTTCTGCAGCTGAAAGAAATACATCAGGATGTGGTTTTCCATTTTTTTCTTTTTCAGCTGAGTGAATAACACTGAAATAATCTTTAATAGACAATTTGTGAACTACAGCTTCTATGATTTTAGCTGATGATGATGAAGCAATCGCTATTGGAATATTATTTTTTTTCAAAAGTTCAATGGTTTCAATAACTCCATTTAAAGGTTTTCCATGCTTATTAACCAATTCAATAACTTGATTTTCAATACTATTAATAACGGAGTTTACTGTGGGTTTTTTCCACTGCAATTTTTGATGCCAATAATTTACTACAGCATCAATTCTCATTCCCATGGTTTGAATACACATCTGCTCACTAAATTCAAACCCAATAGATTTGAAAACAGTCATTTCAGCTTCTCTCCATAGCGGCTCAGAATCTATTATTAAGCCGTCCATATCAAAAATGACAGCCAACTGATTTGATTTCATTATCCTAGAAAAGGGTAGCGATAATCTGTAGCAGGAACTAATGCTTCCTTAATTGTTCTTGGAGAAACCCATCTTATAAGATTAAGGTAAGAACCGGCTTTATCATTAGTACCAGATCCTCTGGCACCTCCAAAGGGTTGTTGTCCAACTACTGCCCCAGTGGGTTTGTCATTAATGTAGAAGTTTCCTGCCGCATTTTCCAATTTTTTCATAGCATTAACAATAGCGTATCTGTCTTGAGAATAGATAGCTCCGGTTAATGCATATTCAGATGTAGAATTAACAATGTCTAGAGTCTTGTTAAAATCATTTTCATCATATACATATATTGTGATTACAGGCCCAAAGATCTCTTCACACATGGTTCTAAATTGTGGGTTTGTTGTTTTAACAACCGTAGGTTCAATGAAGTATCCCTTGGATTTGTCGTAACTGCCACCTGCAACTATTTCTGCGTCATCTTGTTGTTTGATGTAATCAATGTATCCAGAAATTCTATCAAAAGCAACTTCTGAAATAACTGCGTTTATAAAGTTCGAGGGATCTTCTGTGGAACCCATTTTAAATGAAGCAACATCTTCCTTAACTCTATTAATTACCTTATCGGCAATATTTGAAGGTAGGTATGCTCTTGATGCAGCAGAACATTTTTGCCCTTGAAACTCAAAAGCTCCTCTAGAGATTCCGGCTGCAACTTGCATTGGATCTGAAGAAGGATGAGCAACAATAAAATCTTTACCACCAGTTTCTCCAACAATTCTAGGGTAAGATCTGTATTTATCTATGTTGTTTCCTATTGTTTTCCAAAGGTGTTTAAATACTCCTGTTGAGCCAGTAAAATGAAGTCCAGCGAAATCTTTATGATTAAAAACAACTTCTCCCGCTTCTGGACCATCAGCAACAACCATATTGATTACTCCATCAGGAATCCCTGCTGCTTTAAATAATTTCATAATTACTTGAGCAGAGTACATCTGACTTTCTGCTGGTTTCCAAACTACTACATTGCCCATTAATGCTGGGGCTGCACAAAGATTTGCAGCAATTGCAGTAAAATTAAATGGGGTAATGGCAAAAATAAATCCTTCCAGTGGTCTATATTCTAATCGGTTAATTATGCCGTCTGAAGAGTCAGGTTGTTCATCGTAAATTTGTTGTTGATAAGCAACATTAAACCTTAAAAAATCAACCAATTCACAAGCAGCATCTATTTCTGCTTGAAATACATTCTTGGATTGTCCAAGCATAGTTGCTGCATTCATTTCATCTCTAAATGGTCCAGCAAGTAAATCTGCGGCTTTCAAAAAAATGGTAGCTCGATGTTCCCAAGGCATACTTGACCATTTCTCTTTTGCAGCAAGTGCAGAGTCAATGGCTTTTTGAACATGGTCTTTAGTTCCCATACTAAAAAAACCTAAAGTATGCTTATGATCGTGAGGAGGAGATATTCTGAGTTTATTGTCAGTTTCAATTTCATCAGCTCCGATATATAATGGCACATGAATAGGCTCTTGATTATACATCTGTTGGTATTTGTTTAGAAGCGATTCCCTTTCGCTTGTACCAGGTGCGTAAGAATTTACTGGTTCATTTGAAGGGTAGGGCATTGAATATATTCCTTTAGGCATAAGCTAGGTTTTAAATTTTTACGAATTTATAATTAATGTTCAAATTAAATCAATATGAATGAATTGTTTTTAAGTATAGAAGAATTTTCTTTCCTATATTTAAAATATGCAAAAGTATCTTCTAAAACTCATTTTACTTTTTTCTTTCATTTCAACTTACAATTCTCAACAAAATTTTGATTCACTTTTTAATATTTGGAAAAATACTTCTTTTTCTGATTCTATTCGTTTAAGAGCTTTAAATTCGATTATATGGGATAAGTATATGTTTTTGGATCCCGATAGTGCATTACACTATTCTCAATTACAATATAATTTTCTTCTCAAGAATAACTTAACCAATAAAATTGGAGATGCAATTAATAACCGTGCATCTGCATTTTATTATAAGGGATTTTTTAAAGAATCACTAAATGATTATCATAAATGTTTGGAGTGGTCTTTAAAAAACAATGATTTAGAATTAATAAATGGATCCTATATAAATTTATCTGCAATTTATAATCTCTTAGGTAATTATGATGAGGCTTTTCATTATAATCAAAAAAGTTTTCAGCTTATAGATAAAAAAAAAGATAGTGCTCAATTAGCTCACAATTATTTTAATTCAGCATCCATATATACAAATACAAAAAAATTCAATGATGCTATAGAGTTCTACTTAAAAGCATTGTCTCTTTCCAAAGAAAAAAACAATACTAACTTATCTTGTATGATTTTAGGTCATATTGGAGGTGTTTTGATAAAACAAAAAAAATATTCTGATGCTTTGATTTACTTTCAAAAAAAATTAGAACTGGCTCAATCAATAAATAATTCCAAATATATTTCAAGTTCTTACACTAGTCTAGGAGAAGTATATAAATTGTTAGAAGACTATGAATTGGCAATCAAATATTTATACTTATCAATAGATCTAAATAGAAATTTCCATATTTCCATTGACAATGAGGCAAATTACAATTATTTATATCAAATTTATAAAGCATTAGGTGATCAACTTAATGCTCTTAAAATGTTTGAGTTATACACCTACATTAAAGATTCAATCAATTTAAATGAAAATTTTAATGAATCCATAAGGTTAGAGGAAAAAAGAAAGTATAATGAAATTAAATATAGAGATAGCATTGTAAATCATCAGAAGATGATATACAATACTCAAAGAATTAAACAAAAAGAAAAGGAATCAAATTTTCTTCTTCTAATAATTCTTCTTTTTATCATCTTTTCAATTTTACTTATAAGCAGGTTGTTGGTCATTAGAAGACAAAAAAAAGTTATCGAAAAACAACGACAAACAACAATTGAAAAAAATAAAGAATTAGAGCGGCTTTCAATAGTTGTTAGTGAAACAGAAAATGTTATTTTGATTTTAGATCCAATGGGGAATGTACAATGGGTAAACGATAGCTTTGTTCGTTTAAATAACCTGACATTAAATCAACTTATTGAACAAAGAGGTGAAAATATAACTACTATTAGTAATAATAGAAATATGGCTGAAATCTTGAAAAAATGCAGTCAGAGTAGAAAACCTTTTAGATATGACGCCTTAAATATTACAGATCAAGGGCTTAGAGTCTGGGAATCTTCCACCATAACTCCAATATTCGATCAAAAAGGAAGACTTAAAAATTTCATAATAATTGATACCGATATTACCAAACAGAAAGATGCTGAGGATTTAATTAGTCAAAAAAATAAAGATATTACCGATAGTATTAATTATGCAAAACGATTGCAAAATGCTATACTTCCCTCATTAGATTATTTAAATAAATTACTCCCAAACTCTTTTATATATTTTCATCCAAAAAGTATTGTTTCTGGAGATTTTTATTGGGTTGAAAGTTTTGATCATAAAGTATTTTTTGCTGTTGCCGATTGTACTGGTCATGGTGTTCCTGGTGCTATGGTTTCAGTAATTTGTTCTAATGTTCTGAGTAAAGCATTTTTGGAAGAAAAAATTACTCAGCCTGATAAGATTTTAAACAGAGCAAGAGAGTTGGTTGTTGAGAGGTTTGCAAAGTCTGGTGATGATATACACGATGGAATGGATATTTCATTATGTTGTTATAATGAAAAATCTGGTTTAATTGAATGGTCGGGTGCAAATAACCCCTTATGGATTATTCGAAATAACAATATGTTACTAGAAGAGTTTGTTCCAGACAAGCAGCCTATTGGAATGTATTCGAATAAAAGATTATTTACGAATCATAAAATTAAATTAAATAAAGGAGATCAAATATTTCTTTTTTCAGATGGTTTTGCAGATCAGTTTGGCGGAAAATCTTCAAAAAAATATAAGTCTGCTAATTTTAAGAAGTTTCTACTTTCTATATTTGAAAAACCTATGGATCAACAAAAGAAACTGTTGTCCAAAGAATTTGATTCTTGGAAAGGAGATTTAGAGCAAATAGACGATGTTTGTGTAATGGGGGTTCGAATTTAGTGCTTACATTTACTTTTGAATTTCTTTGACCTTTAAGATGTTAAATAATCCATTAGCATATACCACACCCTATCCAATGGGAATTGAAATAGTTTCTGCAGATGGAATACATTTGATTGACTCAAATGGAAAAATATACACAGATTTAATTTCGGGTATAGCTGTTTCTAATTTAGGTCATAATAATCACACCATTAATCAAGCAATTAAACAGCAGGTAGATAGGCACCTTCATGTAATGGTTTATGGAGAGTATAAACAGTCTGTACAAAATAAATTAGCTTCTAGGTTGTGTAATCTACTTCCTGATGGTTTAGATGTTTTGTATCCAGTTAATTCTGGTACTGAGGCTAACGAAGCAGCGCTTAAACTAGTAAAGAGAGTTACTGGAAGAAAGGAAATAATTTCTTTTAATGGGGCGTATCATGGCTCTACGCATGGATCGTTGAGTGTTACTGGAAATACTCAAAAGAAAAGTGCTTTTTATCCTTTGCTCCCAGAAGTTAGATTTATTGATTTTAATGCAATTAATCAGCTAAATACAATATCTACTAAAACAGCTGGCGTAATTGTAGAACCTATTCAGGGTGATGCAGGTGTTAGAATACCATCAAAAGAATTTTTACAAGCCTTAAGAGATAGATGTAGTGAAGTAGGGGCCATGCTTATTTTTGATGAGATACAAACTGGTTTTGGTAGAACAGGAAAATTGTTTGCTTTTGAGCATTATAACGTTATTCCCGATATTTTAACTATTGGTAAGGCATTTGGAGGGGGAATGCCCATAGGTGGTTTTATATCCTCCAACGAAAATATGAAATCCCTTACCTATAACCCTAAGCTAGGACACATTACCACTTTTGGTGGACACCCAGTTTGTTGTGCTGCAGCTTTAGCTAGTTTGGAGCTAATTTCTGATAAAAACTTGTTGTCTAAAGTTGAGATTAAGGGGAGATTATTCGAAGATTTACTTACGCATCCTTTAATCAAAGAGATTAGAAGAAAAGGGATGTTTTTTGCTATTGAATTGGAAAATGAAGATGTAGTTCAACAAGTAGTTCAAGGATGTAAAGAAAAGGGAGTGCTTACTTTTTGGTTTTTATCAAATCCACAAAGCTTTAGAATTGCACCTCCACTTACAATAACTGAAAATGAAATTAAAATAGCATGTGAAGTGATTATTCAGGTAATGGATGCCATTTAGTTTATTGCCAAATTTTATCTGTTATTTTTTTAAATTCAGCTATGGTGGTGGTTTTAAAGTTTAAATTAGAAACTATTTGATCAACACCTGTTTCTAACTCACTTATTGACCAAATAATTTGTTTTTCCCCTTTAATTAATTGATATACAAGTAAAGATGCATTTCTTGCTGTGGGAAGATTTGAAAATAGAACATGGTCTCGCTTGTTGTTGGTGTAATATCCGGGAAGTACTGATTTTATATCATGAAATATTAATCTAAAAGCGGTAGTTCCTGCTACTTTTTCTGCCATATTAACACTTAATTGAGTTCTTGGACCTTTATCATTTACAAAAGCATCGCAGTTAATCCATCCAAATTTATCTGTTAGTACTTTTAGCCCACCCATTTCTTCAGTTTCTTCATTAAACTCTAAAGGGTTTAGTATTGTTTCTATATCATTATCCAGCTTCCAATCTATTAACCCATCTTTTTGTTTTCCAAAGAAAATCCCAAATGATTCATAGATAGTATAAAAATTTATTTCTGCTCTAGTCCCCTTTTTTAGTGCTACTTGTTTGCCATCGCAATAACTCATTATGTATATCATGCCTCCGGTCATTAACATTTTATCTGAACTTGTTGTGGTAAGACCAGCAAGAAGAATTTCAGAAGGGCTGAAGAATTCTTTTAACTCTATTGTTAGCTCATTACAATTGCAATCATAGGAACCTGAAGGCACATATACACTTGTGTATTTTCCGTGAAGGTAGGCTCCGTAAGTGGAATCGTATGTTGCTTTAAAAACTCCGTTAATTGTGTCGTTGATGTATCCTGTGGCAATACGTTTTTCTTGCTTTTTAACCACTAATTGATAGATTCCTTTTCTTGTGGTTATATTTTTTATGTTTTCTCTTGTCCAAGTAACTCCTGTTAATGGGTGTCCATTAGATGATTGCCTTTTGTTTTGAAATGGTTTGAATTGAATTAGTAGATTTTGTGCTTCAATGCCAATTGAATCTTTATAAAAGGCTGCTAATTTTTTAACACGAACTTTAGAGTAATTAATTTTGTCTTGATTGCTTAGTTTTTTGTTTTCTTTTTTTGTTAAAACATTTAAAATAAGTTCATTACCATTATTTATTTCACTATATAGTTTTAATGCTTGTATTTCTACATTGTTAGATATTTGTACAGACTTTTCTTCAAATATTATTGTCGATTGACCAAAATAAAAAAGGTTCATTGACAAACTAACTGCAATAAGGGAAAGCTTATTCATTTTTATAACTAAAGTTCTGTAAGTATAACTTCAATTACATAAAAAGATACAAATGGGAAACTTATATTGGAATAAAAAAATGCTGCTTCTAAAAAGAAACAGCATTTAAGAATTTAGTTTGGTAGTAATTATACTAGTTCAGCTACACCAAAATGAAAATTACATTCTATTTGAGCGTTTTCATCGCTATCTGAGCCATGAACAGCATTTCTTCCTTTAGATTCTGCATATTTCTTTCGAATTGTTCCTTCAGCTGCTTCTGCAGGGTCTGTTGATCCAATTAGTGCTCTAAAATCTGCAACAGCATTTTCTTTTTCTAGTATTGCTGCTACAATAGCTCCAGAGGTCATATAGTTTACCAATTCACCGTAAAAAGGTCTTTCAGCATGAATTGCATAAAATTCTTCAGCTTGCTCTTTAGAAAGATTGGTAAGTTTCATTGCTTTAATGCTAAATCCAGCATCTGTAATCATTTGTATAATATTCCCAATATTACCAGCTTCAACCGCATCTGGCTTTATCATTGTAAAAGTTCTGTTTCCTGACATTGCTTAAATTTTTTTGGCAAATTTAATAAAGTTATTTACATATAATGCAATTAACTTGAATGATCAGAAATTATTACCCATTGGTTGTTTTTCTTTTGCCAAATAAGAGAATAATAGCCATTTAAATCTATAAGGTTTTCTCTTGAAAGTTCCCATTTCCCAAGAACTGTTATGGTATTTAGGTCTATTTGTTGAATACTTATAGTAGTAAATTTTAGAGTTCCCATTTGAGCTTTATCAGGGTATGATTTTAAGTAATTGTCTAGGGTGTTTTGCCATCCATATTGAACGCCATTTTTTCCAGTAAATGTTAGTGAATCGGATTTCCAGTAATGATTCATAAATTCATTGATACTGCCTTTGTTCCAAGAGTTTTCCTGTTGGCTCATTTTAGCATTAACAATGGAGATGTCTAATGGTTTCTGGGTATAGCCCAAAAGATTGAAAAACAGAAATATCCAAAGGGAGTGTTTAAAGTTCATATTTAGTTCTTTTTTTCTTTTCTAAAAACAATTGAATTTTCGAAAGAATCTATTAAAATTTCATCTCCATTTTTAATCTCTGCACTTATTAATTTTCTGGATAAAGAATTTAAGATTTCTTTCTGAATAACTCTTTTTATAGGTCGTGCTCCAAATTGAGGTTCATATCCTTTTTTAGAAAGGTATTCAATAGCATAGTCTGTGGCTTTAATGGATATGTCTTTTTCTTTAAGCAGTTCAGCTACTTTGCTTAGGTGAATTTCTACAATTTTAGCTATGGCTTCTTTATTTAAGGGGTTAAACATAATGGTTTCATCAATTCTATTTAGAAATTCAGGTCGAACACTCTGTTTAAGCACTTCGAAGACCATTGCTTTTGTTTTAGATTGAATTTCCAAATAATTTTTTGAGGTTAATC
Source organism: Crocinitomicaceae bacterium (assembly GCA_002716065.1). Lineage (GTDB taxonomy): Bacteria > Bacteroidota > Bacteroidia > Flavobacteriales_D > Parvicellaceae. The sequence goes on from PAZE01000048.1 coordinate 48,648, forward strand.
CTTCTAAATTTTCTTGAATAATGTTTGCACCAATATTGGAGGTCATAATAATTATGGTGTTTTTAAAATTTACTACTCTTCCTTTGTTATCGGTAAGCCTGCCATCATCCAATACTTGCAATAGAATGTTAAATACATCTGGATGTGCTTTTTCAATTTCATCTAATAAAACAATGGAGTAGGGTCTTCTTCTTACAGCTTCAGTTAGTTGACCACCTTCTTCATAACCTACATAGCCGGGAGGAGCACCTACCAATCTTGAAACAGCATGTTTTTCTTGGTATTCACTCATGTCTATACGAATCATAGCTTGTTCATCATCAAAAAGCGCTTCACTTAGTGCTCTTGCTAGCTCAGTTTTTCCAACGCCAGTAGTCCCTAGAAAAATAAATGATCCAATTGGTCGATTAATATCTTGAAGTCCAGATCTGCTTCTTAAAACAGCATCTGCAACTGCACCAATAGCCTCCTGTTGACCGATAACACGATTAGATAGCTCGCTGTCTAAACGTAATAGTTTAGCTTTTTCTCCTTCTAACATCTTATTCACAGGTATTCCTGTCCACTTAGATACTACATCAGCAATTTCTTCAGCATCAACATCTTCTTTTATCATCTTGGATTCACTCTGAGCAGAGATTAAATTATTTTTTTCCTCAATAATTAAGCTTTCAAGCTCTTTTAGCTTTCCGTATCTTATTTCAGCTACTCTACCAAAGTCTCCATTTCTTTCAGCCTGTTCTGCTTCAATTTTTAATTGTTCAATTTCTTTTTTTGCAGATTGAATTTTTTCAACGATTTCTTTTTCATTTTCCCATCTTGCTTTAAACTCATTTCTTTTTTCAGAAAGTTCTGCTAGTTCTTCTTTAAGAAGATTTATTTTCTTTTTGTCATTTTCTCTTTTAATGGCCTCTTTTTCAATCTCTAATTGCATTATCTTTCTTTCCAATTCATCTAGCTCTTCAGGTTTACTATTGATTTCCATTCTTAGTTTTGAGGCAGCTTCATCCATTAAATCAATAGCTTTGTCTGGAAGGAAACGGTTGGTAATGTATCTTGTTGATAGCTCAACAGCGGAGATAATTGCTTCATCTTTAATCTGAACCTTATGATGATTTTCGTACTTTTCTTTAATGCCTCTTAGTATACTAACAGCATCTTCAAAATCAGGTTCGTCAACAACTACTTGCTGAAATCGTCTTTCAAGAGCTTTGTCTTTTTCAAAATATTTTTGGTATTCATCCAGTGTAGTTGCTCCAATTGCTCTTAATTCACCTCTAGCAAGAGCAGGTTTTAGAATGTTAGCTGCATCCATTGCCCCTTGACCACCGCCAGCTCCAACAAGGGTATGGATCTCATCAATAAATAGTACAATTTCACCATCTTCACTAACAACTTCTTTAATTACTGCTTTAAGACGTTCTTCAAATTCTCCTTTGTATTTTGCCCCTGCAATTAACGCTCCCATATCCAATGAAAATATAATCTTAGATTTGAGGTTTTCAGGAACGTCCCCACTAATTATTCTATGAGCTATACCTTCAGCAATAGCTGTTTTTCCAACTCCGGGCTCACCAATTAATATTGGGTTATTCTTTGTTCTTCGAGTTAAAATCTGTAATACTCTTCTTATTTCTTCATCTCTTCCAATAACTGGGTCTAACTTTCCGTCTTTAGCCAGCTGATTTAAATTTCTTGCATATTTATTAAGTGAATTAAAATTGTCCTCATGGTTAGATGAGCTCACTTTTTCTCCTTTTCTAAGTTCATTGATTACTTCAACAAGCTCTTTTTTAGCTATCCCATTGTCCTTAAGAAGTTGAGAGATTGAATCATTTGATTTTAACAACCCAATTAATAAATGTTCTAGTGATATATAATCATCTTTTAATTTTGATGCTTCAACAAGGGCTTCATTTAGTGTTTTCTGAAGATTTCTACTCATTTGAGTATCCGCTCCACTAACTTTAGGATAGGATTTGACAATGCTATTTACTGTTTCTTGAAAAACACTAGTATTCACACTAAATTTTTTAAGTAAATGAGGAACAACATTTTTATCGATTTCAAGAATAGCTTTTAGTAAATGACCATTTTCAATCATCTGATGACCTTGTACTAGCGCAAGGTTTTGCGCATTACTAATTGCTTTTTGCGCTTTGTGTGTAAATTGATTAAAATCCATATTAATAGCTTTATAAGGATTTAACCATCAATTTTTAATCCGAAGGGGTTAAAAAGCCATTTTTACAGAAAATAAAGGGTTTATTTTAACCAAAAAGGACATTTTGTCTGATTATATTAGTTAAAAAAGTCTTTTTATTAGACAAAGATTGTGTGAAATTGAATTTGATTCGCTAACATAAATTCCTTGCTCTTTAAGAATATCTATTCTAACTTTTCCTGATGAATGAATAATTCTATTGTCATCTAAAACAATACCTACATGGTTTATTTTACCTTCTTTATTTTGAAAAAATGCCAAATCTCCTTTAACTGTTCCTTTAAAGTCTACTTCAAATCCTTCATCTGCCTGCTGATAGGCATCTCTTGGTAATTGAATTCCACATAAGCGAAAAATCAATTGGGTGTACCCAGAACAATCAATTCCAAAATTGCTTCTTCCTCCCCAAAGGTAAGGTGTATTAAGAAGGCTTAAAGCATACTCTTGAAGATGCTCAACATTTAAACTAGCGAGTGCTACTTTTGCTTTGTATTTGCTAATTCTAATTTTTAATGTTTCTTTATGGAAAAAGGGTAGAATACTTCCCATAGGAATTGGCGTAATTTCATTTGTATTTAGCTCTATTAATTCTGCATTTTTTGAACTATTTATAGGAAACTGGTTAATTGAAAGATTATCATAATCCTCATAGTTGATTTCTTTGTATTGCTTAGCACATATCCAACCTTTGTAATTATCATGATAAGTTAAAATCTCTACCCATTTTTTTTTGATTTGGACGATTTTGAAATGTTCACCAAATAGTAAAAAGGATACTATTTCTGACTGATCTTTTGGTTCGCTTCTTAAAGGAACATTTCCTAAATTACAAATTCCGTATTCCATAGTTTATTAGTCTAGATGCTGCATTAAATACTGGTACAATTTAAGCATAGCTTCTATATCTTTTTTATGTACTTTTTCATCTGGTGAATGCACATAGTTTTCAGGAGCGCCAATAAAACACCAATCAAATGGATAGGGGGATTTTTGAAGCTGATTACCATCACTTCCTCCTGATGCTTCAACCTCTATCTGATAATTAATACCAGAATTTTCAGCAAGTTGAATTATTTGGTCAACATAAGAGCGTCTTGGTATCCCAGAGTCTCTTCTAGAGATAGCAACTCCATTACCGTGTTTCACTCCTTCAGTTACCCAAGTAATATCAGAAATAAGCGCTTTTTGAACGCCCCATCTTTCATAAATGTATTTAGCAAGGTAACCAACAGCTCCTCCACCAACTTCTTCCCAACAAGAAAAACAAATTATTCCATTTTCAAGTGTTTTTGCCAATTCTAAGGCATTCCAAACACCTAATCGGTTATCCATGTAGCAGCATTGAACATAATCTTTAGTTTCTCTCCAATTGGGTTTAAATACTAGCTCAGTTCCTCTGTCAATATCTCTATGGAAGACATATTCTATTCGTTTGTTGTCATTTTCGTCTTCAATAATTAACATTCCAGCATCTATGTCACCTTTAGAATCCTTTCCAATAAGTTGATAGCTGTCGTCAATTTTAGGACCTCCTATTTTAATAAGCTCCTTATTGTATTTAACAGAGAATCCAATGGAATCCATGTGAGCAAAAACAGCCACCTTTGGATTACCAAATTTAAGTATAATACAATCTTGGATTTCATTACCAGTTATAATTTGAGGAGTACAGGTAAAAGAACTTACATTTTCATTAATGTAGTTTATTATAAATTCCTTCATTTCAACTTCATTTCCTGAAGGAGCATGAATACTGCAAAGCTGTTTTAGTAGTTCCATTTTTCAAAAATAGAAGAATTAAAAGTTTTAGATTTAAAAAAAAATAAATTTTGAAATAAATATATATATTTGCAACCCTAATATGGTGGATGTAGCTCAGCTGGTTAGAGCATCGGTTTGTGGTACCGAGGGTCGCGGGTTCGAATCCCGTCTTCCACCCAAAAAGCCTGAATTTTCAGGCTTTTTTTAGTTTTTTAAATATGTTTTGGTCCAAGCAAAAGAAGTCTGATTTTAATTGGAATTACTTAAAATCTATTGATGATTTTAATTCGGCTGTTGAAGCATCTTTTTCAGCTGATATTTTACTTTTTAAACATTCAACAAGATGCTCAATAAGCACACTAGCAAAATCTAGAATTGAAAACTCTTGGAAAACTTCACTTTCAATTAAGCCTTATTTAATTGATGTATTAAATTTTAGAGAAATATCTAATGAAATAGCCCATAGGTTTGATGTTGTCCATGAGTCTCCTCAAGTTCTAGTGATTTCATCAAATAAGTGCCTTGGATATCTATCACATTCAGCAATAGAAATGGATGAAATTGAAGTGATAATTAATGGATGATTATCTTTTTTCTAATGGGATGTAATCCCTTTCGTTTTCACCAGTATATACCTGCCTTGGTCTGCCAATTGGTTGACCTTCCTCCATCATTTCTTTCCATTGAGCAATCCAACCTGGAAGACGTCCAAGAGCAAACATAACCGTAAACATCTCAGTTGGAATACCTAAAGCTCTATATATTATACCAGAATAGAAGTCTACATTTGGATAGAGCCCTCTATCTACAAAATATTGGTCGCTTAAAGCAACTTCTTCCAATTGTTTTGCTATGTCTAGTACTGGATCTACAACTCCTAATTTATTAAGCACATCATCAGCAGCTTTTTTAATGATTTTTGCTCTAGGATCAAAGTTCTTGTAAACTCTGTGCCCAAATCCCATTAATCTAAAAGGATCATTTTTGTCTTTTGCTTTTTGAATCCACTTATCCAATTTTCCACCATCATTTTTTATAGCTTCTAGCATTTCTATAACTGCTTGATTAGCACCACCATGCAATGGTCCCCAAAGAGCAGAAACGCCAGCAGAAATTGATGCGTATAAATTGGCCTGAGATGAACCTACAATTCTTACAGTAGATGCAGAGCAATTTTGCTCATGATCAGCATGAAGTATAAGAAGCTTGTTTAATGCATTAACAATTACAGGATCTGCATAGTATTTTTCAGATGGGTTAGCAAACATCATGTACAGAAAATTCTCGCAGTAATCAAATTTATTTAAAGGATACATTAAAGGATGTCTCATTGCGTTTTTATACGCCCAGGCAGCTAGAGTTGGTGTTTTGGCGATTAATCGATGAATTGTAAGATCTATAGCCTCAGTTGGTCTAGTTGGGTCTTGAGATTCTGGATAGAAAGTAGAAAGTGTACATAAAGAAGCAGCCATAATTCCCATGGGGTGAGCTTTTGCTGGATAGGCTTCTAAAAATTGCCTCATATCTTCATGAACAAGGGTATGATGGGTTATACTTTCTTTAAACGCTAAAAATTCTTCTTTCGAAGGTAAATTTCCATATACAAGAAGATAGGCAACCTCCAAAAATTCGGCTTGATCTGCAAGTTGCTCTATTGGATAACCTCTATATCTTAAAATTCCCTTTTCACCATCTAAAAAAGTAATTCCACTTTTAGTTGAACCAGTATTTTTAAAACCAGTGTCAATTGTAATGTATCCGGTTTGGGCTCTTAACTTAGAAATGTCAATTGCTTTTTCATTTTCTGAACCTGTAATGACAGGGCACTCATAGGTTTTACCTTCTAAAGTAATATTGGCTATCTCACTCATATTCTCCTTTGTATAAAATTTGGAATTTAACTCCGTAAAGATAACAACTTTACAGAGAGAGCAAAATATTTAAAGTCAAATTATCTTAATATTTTTCGAACAAAAGCAACTGTGAAGTAAGACATTAGAAAAACTCCTGTAAAGCCTTCAATTGGAGAAACTATTTTAAGAATTCCTGTGGGTACACATTCACCATATCCAATGGTGAAAAAGGTGATGGCACTAAAGTAAAAAGAATCTAAAACCTTCTGAATTAAGCTCATGTTATTGTCAATACATGAAATGTGTCCAAAACCAACTAATAGACTAAATAAATAAAAGCAGGTGTAAAGAAAATTTGCAATTACAATGCTAAATAAAACACGAATTGGACTTGTTGCATATAAACCTAAAAAGTCAAAAACAATTTTTTGAAATAAAACGTAAGGGTAATTCCAGAAAATGTTGAGTTTATTATCAATAATTCTGTTTGATGAAATGTATTTTAATTCGTATCTCTTAAACGAAACGTAAGCTTTGTCTTCATCAGCATAATTTCCAGAGCTCCTAAAATCTTCTTTTAATACTCTAAATTGTTCCGCTTTTTCTTGGTCGTTAGTGTCTTTCTGGTTGGAAATTAGCTTTTCAACATTATTTTGCTGCCATGATATAAAAAGCTTTCCAAGAATACGAATCCCCTGTAAATAAAGCCTATTTATTTTAACTGGTGCTATACCTGGTTTCAAGTCTATAATATCTCTAATGATACAATAGGATAAATCAATGTGTTGACATCTGTATACTCTTAGGTCCAAATAGTTGGAAAGTATACACTTAGAAAAGGAAAATGATTTCGCTCTTGCATTTAACAATGATATTTTTCCAGTACTAAATTCAGCTTCATCAAATTGAACATCAACATCTCCAAAAAGTGCCTGTTGAAAATTAATTGTTCTTTTCCCAAATTTTGCTCTTTTGAAATTTACTTTTTCATGACCTGAATGTTCAATTTCTTGAAAATTTACTTCAGCATTTCCAAAATCTACTCTTCTGAAATCAAGTTTTCCACTTCCGAATTCAACTTTGGAAAAATCAATGTATAAGCCGTTAAAAATGCATCGATCAAATAATTTTGTTCCTTTTCCAAAAGTGGCGAATGAAAACATTACATCACCATTGCCGAAATTAATGTTTTTGAAGTTGGAAGCACCATTGCCAAAATTGGCATTAATGAATGAAATGTTTCCATTAATAAAGCAGGCGTTTTCAAAACTTAGATTTCCATTTCCGAATTGAGTGTATTGAAAAATATTATTTCCTTCACTATAACTCGTATTGCTAAAATCAACATTTAAATCAGCGAAAATAGAACTGTAAAAAGATAAATTACCATTTCCAAAATGAGAATTTGAAAAATCAACTTGATTGCCAGTAAATTTACAAAATGAAAAATCAACAAGTGAATCGGCCTCAAAAATAGAATCGTTAGCTTTAAAATCTTTTAATTCTATTAATGATTCATTGGATAAGTTATGAGCAGTTCTGTATTTACTCGCTGAAAAATTATTTATGTAGCAATTGGAAAGATTAATCGATTCATTAGTAGAGATTTTTTGGTAGAGATCATCTATTTCTATAACGCCATATTTTTTTCGCTCAATTATGTTTTTGTTAATATCTCTAAAAGTAATTCTTGCCGTAGATTTAAGCTTAACCCCAGAAGATAGTTCATATGGCTCATCAGTAATTTTTACTGCATAGGAATGTATAACTCTATTTACTTTCATTACCTATAATATAATCAATTTCTAAGGGGTTTACTAATTCTGAGAATTGTTTTTTAGGGATTTATTCCATGCTTCATTTAAGTAATTGTTGTAGTATTTATATTGGTCACTTGCAAAAAAAAGTAAAATACCCAAAAGTTTTTCGGTGTCTTTAAAGCCTTTATAAATCATTAACCTTGTTAGGTTTTCATCTAGAATGACATAACTTGGATAGGAAAGTTTTCCATCTAGAATGGAATGAGCAAACCAATGAGATTTTCCTCTTGAGGAATTGGTTGATTTGACAAAGCTTGGATCTGAATTAATAAATTGGTGCCCATTAAAGACAATAGTATCTTTTGTCTCTGCATCAAATTTAACACAGTAGTATTTAGAATTCATGTAATTAACAATAGTTCTATCACTAAAAGTAGTTCCATCCATCCTTTTGCACCACCCACACCATGAGGTGAACAAATCAATAAACACTTTCTTTTTAATACTGTCGTTTTCTCTTTCTTGGATCATTTGATCCCAATTTATCCAGTTGATTTTTTCTTGTGAATAAGAAAATAATCCACTAGCTAAAAAAAACAGGCATAAACAATAGCTTTTCATTCTTATAAGTTTTCCATTAGGTAGTTAGTCATCATATCATACAAATGCCATCGAGTATTTCCACCATATATACCATGATTTTTATTGGGATAGGCAAAGAAATCAAATTGTTTATTTGCTTTTATTAAAGCATCAACCATCTCTACTGCATTTTGGTAATGAACATTGTCGTCTGCCATTCCGTGAATAAGCAAGTAATTACCTTTTAATTTATCTACATGATTAATAGGGGAGTTGATGTCGTAATTTTCTCCATTTTCTTGAGGAGTTCTCATGAATCGCTCTGTATATATATTGTCGTAAAATCTCCAGTTGGACACAGGCGCTACAGCAATGGCCGTTTTAAAGACATCTGCTCCTTTTGTTATGCATAGAGATGACATATATCCCCCATAACTCCAACCAAAAATTCCAATTCTATCAGCATCAATGTAATTTAGACTTCCTAAGTACTTTGCAGCAGCTATTTGATCTTCAGTTTCGTATTTTCCAAGTTGCAAATAGGTGGAATGTTTAAAATCTCTGCCTCTGTATCCAGTTCCCCTTGCATCAACAGAAACTACAATATAACCTTTTTGAGCAAGCATTTGCCACCAGAAATAGTTCATCCATTCCCAAGAGTCATTAACTGTATTTATTCCAGGTCCACCATAAACAAACATTAATACTGGATACTTTTTATTTTTTTTGAAATTTGAGGGTTTAATCATCCAAGCATTTAATTCCTGCTTGTTGTTATTCTTAATAGTAAAAAATTCTTTTTGTGAAAGATCAAACTTACTCATTCTCTCTTTTAAAGCGCTATTGTCTTTAAGTACCTTGATTAATTTTCCAGATTTATTGTGAAGGGTAATGTAATGAGTTGTATTGGCAGTGGTATTATAGTGAATGTAGTAATCAAAAGTAGAGCTGAATTCAGCTTCATTAGTTCCGCTTTGTAGACTGAGTTTTCTAAGCTGATTATTAGAAATATTTAATGAGTAAACTTCTCTTTTAGTAGCATGCTCTTTTGCGGCTTGAAAGTAAATTGTACTAGTTTCATTGTTATAACCATATACTTGAGTTACCTCCCATTTACCTTCTGTAAGTTGAGTTTCTTGATCAGAATTAATTAAATAAATATGATTGTAACCGTCTTTTTCTGAAGTCCATAAAAATTTGGATGACCCATCTAAGAATTTAAGATTGTCGTGAATGTCAATATATGTTTTAGCCGTTTCTTTATAGATTGCTTTGGTTTTAACTCCCTGACTATTAGGACGATCTTGAGCAAATTCACCTATTAAAATTTCAAGTTCATTTTGAAGTCTATTCATTTTTTGAACCGAAAGTATATCTGGATCTTTTGTCCATTTTATTCTCGGAATATAAATGTCTGGATTGGTTCCTATGTCAAAAGGTGTTGTTCTTTGCTGATTTAGCTCATATACAAATATAGAAACAACAGAATTAGCTTCTCCTGCTTTGGGGTATTTGAACTTGTAATGATTTGGATATAGATTACCGTACATTTCCATTTGGAATTCTTTTACATCTCCTTCATAAAATGAGTAGTAGGCTATTTTTGAACCATCAATAGACCATTCAAATCCTTTATGAAAACTAAATTCTTCTTCATATACCCAATCGGTTGCGCCATTGATCGTTTCATTGATTTTTCCACTTGTTGTTACTTGAATTTCAAGAGTGTCATTTAGTGATCTAATAAATAAATTATTATCTCTGACATAAGCAATTTTATCGCCAGTTGGAGAGAATTCAGCAAGGCGTTGTTTCCCTTTTTTAAAATCTGTTAACGGTTTAATCTCCTTTGATTTAAGATCGTATATGTAATAATTTGATTTTGAAGAATGTCTGTATATGGGTTCTGTGTTAGTAGAAATTAATAATTTTGTTTCATCGTGATTAAATTGATAGTCACTAAAGCTAATGCCGTCAATTTCTTTGGATGATAATAGGGTTCCTATTTTTGAATAATCTTGGTAGGAATATTTGTTAAGTTCAGTATCCCCAGTTTTGTAGTTAACATCTAAAGAAGTAAAAGATTTACCATCATTTAGCGAATTAACTGAATTAATTTGTTCGGGATAAAATGTTCCGCTATACCATATGATTTGATTGTCTATTACTTTTTGTGAAAATGAATAAAGACAAATGAAAATTGAAAATACTAAGGTTGATTTTTTCATGAATTAAATTTTGAGTCTCGAATGTACCCAAAACAATTTTCAGACCAAAATATAATTTACTCCTTTTTTAATCTTCAAGAGCCTTTAGTGCATCATATATGTGTTTGTTCATGTTTGTTCCTGAATTAATTATTTTGACAATTACTCCTTTTTTATTGATTACGAATGTTATTCTTCCAGGAACTAGACCCAAAAAATCAGAAGGAAGCTTAAGTTTTCTTCTTATTTTACCATCCTTATCTGAAAGTAATGTGAAGGGTAGTTGGTGATTTTCTATGAATGATTTGTGACTTTCGGGTGTGTCATTACTAATGCCAATTACTTTGCAGTTTAAGTTTAAAAACGCTCCAAATTCATCTCTGAATTTACAAGCCTGTTTAGTACAACCGTAAGTTTCATTTTTAGGGTAGAAATAAATAACAAGTTGTTCTTTGCCTAAAAATTCTAATAAGTCAAAACTATTTGAGTTTTGGTCTAATAATTTGAATGTTGGGAATAAGTGGCCTTCTTTAATTTCCAATTATTAGATTTTGAAATTAATAGTGAGTAATAACAGCAGTCTTAGAATTAATAATAATTGATGGAAGGCTTTGATTGTTAAATATAATAGACTGAGCGAATTTATCATTGGATGCGAAAAATCGATCAGAGTCGTTAGAATATGCTATAAGATCTGCTTTGGTGTTTTTACAATATTCTGAAATTGAATCAAAGTAATCTTTTTCACTATCAACTAGGTCTAGCTTACATTTCACATTCATTTTTTCAAGTCTCTTGGCTAAGCCCATAAGATTAGCCTTTATCTTTTTTACCTTGCTTATTTCAGATTCTTTTTGGCCAATTATGTGTATGGTAGAGTTAAACATTTTGGCAATATTCCCTGCAAGAGAAACAATTTGAAGACTTTCCAAGGTTGTGTGAATTGGAAAAACAATATTTTCAATATTTTTTATTTCAGAATCATCTTGAACAATCATAAATGGAACACTAGTGCTTATAATGACTTTCATTGCAAAACTTCCAAAAACCTTTTGCATACCCTTAGATCCATGAGTGCCCATTATTATTGCAATTGCATTATTTTTCTCAGCAAATTTCCCAATGTCGCTGAATATGCTTCCATGAATACTTGTACATGAAATATGAGCATCTGGAAAATTGCCTGCTATTGTATTTAATTTTTTTTCTGTTGAACTAATCTCATCTTCTTTTGAAACAATATGAATTAGCTCAATTTTAGCATCGACTTGACTAGCTAATTTTATGGCATAATCCAATGCATTATCAGCAGTAAATGTGAAATCGTGAGGGACAACAAAAGTTCTTTTAGACATTTTAATGGGTTTTGACTGCAATATTAAATATACGAAAAATTAAAACGAAATAAAAGTACCCAATATTGTCGAAAAAATTAAAAAACTGGACAATAGATTACTCGGTATTTATCAGATTTGTTTATTTCTTTTTGTGGAAGATCAAAAGTAATGGATATTTCATGAGATCCTGCAGAGGAACCAATAAGATTAGATAAATTTAAATCATACGAATAGCCAATTCTCATTTTGGTAGTTTCAATACCTCCCATGAGTACTAAAGCATCTTGAAGTTTAAAGATTTCATTAGTTGGGTTTAGGAAATTGGTGTGTCTATACCAAATTCCAAAGCCTAAAATTCCATCTAAAAAATAGGCGCCAAAATTAAATTGCTTAAAATTATTTTGTAAATCGAATAATAGGTTAGGAGATATATATAATGGTTTGTGAAATAATCCGTTTTTAAGAATCGTTATCTGTTTTCCTGCATGAAGAGTATATCTTACGGGAAGTTTATTGTTTTCACTGCCATTAACAATAAATGATTCTTGTGGTCTAGTAAGGTGATGAACAGCAAACCCAACAAATGAATTGGGTAAAAATGAAGCAAATTCAGAGGAAAAAAATACACATCCAGCACCAGCATCAAAATAACTTGATGTTGGATTGTTAATGGTTTGATTGGTAGAATAAACAAAACCTCTTATTTCATCAATTTGATCACCAAATTGAGCAAGGCTAGTATTGAAGCTTTTTTGCTGAAAAGCTCCTTTAAGACTAAAAGAGGAAGACCATCCTTTAGTTAATTTTATATGATACGCATAGCTTATACTTAATAAATTGGTGTTAAGTACTCCATTAGCAGTTTTATCGTGTAAAAATTGAAATCCCAGACCACCATGAATTTTTTCAATAAAATCATCGTATTCAAGATTATAGGTAACGTATGCATTTTTTATTTCAGGCCATTGATTTCTGTAACCAGAATGAAATCTGGGGCTTAAATCTTTTCCAGCAAGAGCTGGATTAAGATGTAATGAATTAGCATAAAACTGAGTAAACTGAGGGTCTTGAGCGTACAGAAAGTAGGTTAAAAAAACACAAGGAAAAAGAAAAGTATATTTTATAAACCTCATTTATTTAAAGTTTGCAAGAACATCCATTAGAAGCTCTTTTTTCCTAACGGAAACATCTACATGAGAGTCATTACTTAAAACAACATACCCACCTTTACCTTTTATGTATTTTTTGATATGACCTAGGTTAACCATATTAGATTTATGAACTCTGAAAAAATTACATTCACTTAGCAGTTCTTCAAATTCTCTTAACGATTTTGAAACTGTGATTTTTTGACCATTAGTAAGGTAAAAATTACAATATGCACGATCTGCTTCACATCTTAAAATTTCATTTATTTCATAAAACTCTATGCCTTCTAATGAGGGTAAAGCAATTTTCTTAAACTCAAAGCCTTCATTTTTCTGGTTATCTTTAAGAATGTCAAATCGCTGATCAACAGATTTATTTGTAGAGTTAACTATACTATTTATAGCTTTTTCTACAGCAATTTTAAGTTCATTTACATTTATAGGTTTTAATAAATAGTCTAATGCAGCAAATTTTATTGCTTTAATTGCATAGTCTGCATGTGCTGTTGTGAAAATCAATTGAAAAGAGGGGTTGTCAAACTTTTCCAACAAGGTGAAACCATTTCCACCAGGCATTTCAATATCCAAGAAAATGATTTGTGGATTGTGATTGTCTATAAATTCTTTTGCAGACTGAACATTCTCTGCCTGTCCAATAACTTTGACCCCGTAACAAAACTGTTCAATTAATTTAGCTAAAGTTTCTCGATTTTTGTGTTCATCATCAACAATAAGGGCGGTAACATCTTCCATCTTTAAATTATTTACTTAAAGATAATAGAATAAAGATATTATCGTATAAGAACTACAGACCCTTTTTTAACAATAATGTTTTCACCAGTTATATTTACAGCTTTTACTTGATAAACATATGTTCCAAGTGGTGCAGGAGTTCCTCTGTAATCTCCATTCCATTGCTCATTTAAATCATTAGCTTGAAAAACTAGTTGTCCCCATCTGTTGTAGATTTCTAACGAATAATTTTCAACTCCCTGTCCTTTAAATGCAAAATAATCATTAGTTCCGTCACCATCTGGTGAAAATACGTTTGGAGCATACAATGTTAATGGCTTGTCTACAGCTATTGTATTTGATACACTTACTATTTGTTCATTTTGATTTTGAACAGCAACAATTCTGTATATGTCTAAATTTTCATTATATACATTTTGAGTGTTCTGTCCAATAAAGGATAAACTCATAATTGAGAATAGGGCTGTTAGTATGGTGTTTTTTACTTTCATATCTAAATGATTACCCAAATTTAAGTAGAGGTAGTCATTTGTATAAAAGTGCTTTTCCTAACGTTACATTTTACTTTTCTAACGTAACTTTTACAGAATTATGGGTCAATTAAGGTATTGTTAATATCTGGATTTACAACTTTTAGCACTTCCCATTGACCGTATTCATTGAGCTTTTGAATTTCATATCTATTTACACCTTTATCCCAATTTTCGTAGGAAGACCATCTTAGAACTGTTTGAAATTCATTGGGTTTCTCATAACCTAAAAGAACAGAGCTGCTTATATTTGATGCATTAGATGGAACATTACATTTATTTATGGATACAACATAATACGTGTAGTTTTGATTAAACACGTCTACATCAGGATCAATGTAGTTGTCTACTGAAATGTCAAATGTTCCTAAGTATTCATAATTTAATTGATCAATAGATTTGAACAGCACATATTCCTTGACTTCATTAACTGCATTTTGTTTAGGGGCCCACTCTGTGTATACATCCTGATCATTAATAACTGTAGAGCGGATAATCTCAGGTGCTGGTAGTGGGGTTGTGTCATAAACAACTAAAGATTCATTAATATTGGCTCTCAATTTACATCCATATTCATTGATGATTTCTACAGTGAAATCATACCCGCCTAATTCAAGTGTAAATGATGGACTTGGAGAAGTTGAAACTAATGAATCATCAATGAACCACTGATAATTTTCATTGTCAATAGAAGAAGAATTGTTGATTATGTTGATGTCACTACCAATACAATGGGTAGGATTTTCAAATTCAAAATCTAATATTGGATTAGGTTGAATATAGAGGTAAGTACTGTCAGTATCGTAGCATAAACCTGAAGTTTGATAGGTTATAACATAAGTTCCAGCAGAAAGATTAGAGGTGTTAAATACGCCAATAGCATTATTGTTAATTCCAGTTCCACTCCAAGTTCCACCCGTATTTATAGTATTTAAATTAATTAGTTGATTTGATTCACAAACAGCAATGGGTTGTAAAATAGTAGCATCAAGAAATTCTGTAACCTCAATTTCAATTGTATCAGATGAAGGACAATCTCCTTCAATAGAATAAATGTAATTGTGAAAACCTACATTTAAGTTGTTAATTGATATTTCTCCTGTTGAGCTATTAATACTACTACCCATCCAAATACCTGAAGGGTAATTTGCTGATAGTGTAGTTGATTGAAGATTACTACAGATTAAGCCAGGATCTGTAATGGAAATAATGGGTTGGTGCATTATGGAAAGTTGTATGCTATCGGAATTTGAGCATTGAGTATTAATGGTATAGGTAATGGTGTAATTTCCTTGAGTTAAGCCATTAGTGTTCAAGGAACCAGTAACAGGATTTATATTTGGACCACTCCAAATACCACCTTGTTGTTGTGCTAATAGAGTTGGGCCTGATTCTCCTTCACACAATTGAAGGTTATTTGATAGTATTGTTGCATCCGGAACAGGAAGTATTGAAATGTTAACGGTATCACTAGATGGACAAAATCCAGTTGAAGTAGCAACAATAGTAACATTTGATCCTGAAAAGTCTCTAGGATCAAAAATTCCATTTGATGAATTCCCATTGATAAACCAAGAGACATTATTATTAAAAAAAGTGGATGTTTGCAATTGAATTTCACCATTGTTTTCGCATAAAACACCAGGATCTACAATACTAACTGCAGGCTCAAAATGTCCAACTATATTATGCTCAATAGTATCGCTACACATTTGATTGTTAGCAATAAGCTCAATCGGTTGATTTCCAATTTGGAAAACGTTAAAAGAAGGATTTTCAAGAGTACTGTTTTGATTGCCAAAAGTCCAGTAATAGCTAACAGCATTTAGACTGTTATTGTTAAAAGTTACTGTAGAAGGAATACAAACATGTTGTTGTGAAGTGGTAAAGTTGGCATTTGGAGTTTCAATAACTTCAATAGGTAAGGGATTTTGTAAATATGATATGCAGCCAAGAGAATCAAAAGCTGTTAGTGTTACTGAGTATGATCCTGGTGAAGAATAAGTATAAATTGGGTTTAATACAGATGATGTATCTCCATTTCCGAAATTCCATAAAAAGTTATTGGCATTTGATGTATTGTTGGTAATTTCAATTGTTAGAGAGTCACAACCAATAAGATGATTAATTGAAAAATCAATAATAGGTCCAGGAACAACAATTGGGTTAGAACTACTTATACTATCTCTACAACCTATATCATTTGTTGCAACAAGTGAAATAATATAGGTTCCTGCTGCTGTATAGATATGAGACGGAGAGGGTATGACAGATGTAGATCCATCACCAAAATACCAATTATAGTTGGTAGCTCCAGTAGAAGAATTATTAAATTGAGAAATAATAGGAGGGCAAGCCGTAGGAGAGGTGTAGGTAAATTGTGCATCTACCTGCTGGACCTCTATTAATTGTTGCTTAATTAGAGTGTCTATACAACCTTGTCCATCGTCAACTATTAAACTAATATCATATAATCCTGGAGAACTGTACTGGTGTATAGGATTCATAATATTGGAAGTGTTGCCGTCACCAAAACTCCAATACCAGTTGTTAGCAAGGGGAGAGGATGATGTGAAGTTTATATCAGAATTAACACAAACTAAAGTATCTGAAACATAAAATTCATTTGTTAAGGTAGAAATATTATTTAAACTGTAAGATCCACTACAACCATTTGCATCAACAATAGATAAAGTGATGTCATTATTTGGAACGAAGTTAAAATTGTGGTGAGGGTTCTGAGTTGTAGAAAAATTACCATCACCAAAGTTCCAATTCCAGCTTATAGCATTTATTGACTGGTCGGAAAAGTTTACTGTTATTGGTAGACAGGCATTAAGCTGTGTGTAATTGAAATTCACCTCGGCTTCATTTACAGTAACAAGATTAGCTATAGTAGTTTCAGAAATGCATCCATTTTCAAGGATCCTATGAGTTACATCATATGTTCCTGGATTATTATAAATATATGTTTTAGGATTGCCACTTTTTCCTTGAGGGAAATACCAACTGTATGAGTCAGCAAAAGTATTGTTACTTGTAAATGTTACATTTTCACCAACACAAATAGACAATGGAGAATTTGGCGAAAAAGTAGATACAGGTTGAAATACATTAATCGGAGATACAGAAATATTTCTGACACAGCCATTGTTATCTGTAAGTTCTAATGTAACATTGTAGTTGCCAGGGGTTAAATATTCATGTTCAACAAATCCATTGGTATAATTATTTCCATCATCCATATCCCAATTGTAAGAAAATAGTGTTCCTGATTGAACACTTATAGATAATGTATCACCATAACAGATTAGTGTATCTTGGTTTAATTCAACAATAGGCTCAAAGTAGGATAAAACCTGCGTTTTTGTTGCTGAGCAATTATTACTATCAGTGACTGTAAGAGATACTGTTTTAGAGGTATTATCTATTGGAAATGAAAATGAAGTGTTTGGAGTGTTTGCTAAGTTACCATTGCCAAAATTCCAAAGCCATGATGTTGCTCCTGTAGATGTGCTTGTAAAGTTAACATCGACAGAATTGCAGAGTTGGTTTTCGAGATAATTAAAATCAACATTTGCCACATGTTGATTAATAAAATAATCTATTAATAAAATTAAAGAATCGCCATTAGCATAATATGCCTTATGAATTAGATGAAAAGAACCTGAAGTGTTGTATAGATGAGATGGATTTTGCATTGATGAAGTAGTTCCATCGCCAAAATCCCAATAAAAGGATGTTGCATTTGAAAAAGGAGAAATAAGATTGGTTAGTTCAGGTCCACATGTATAGTTGATTATAGGATAAGTAACAACACCTCCAGGATTGTTGGGGTTAACTGGAAGAGTATCCATAGGAGGAGTAAATACAATTGTGTCATTAGTTGTTGTGCTGTCACAATCAACTAAAATAGGAAGGTATTGACTAATATCACAACCTATAGTTGATGTGGCATAATATTGAATTAAAGTTGATCCAGATAATTGATGATTTATTGAAGAAGTATTTAACGTGTCTGTTCCTACAATCCATGTGCTGGATGTAATTCCAGTTGAGTTATTATTAACGTTAACAATTGAGGAATCACAATTGGATAATGAAACATCCAAATCTATTGTAACTCCATCGATAGTTACAATGGCAAAATCATCAATTTCTGCTAAACAACCATTTGGGGTTGTAGCAGAAAGGTTTACATTAAATAATCCGCTGTTTTGATATTGGTGACTAGGATTTGATCCAGTGGCAGTAGTTCCATCACCAAAATCCCATTGGTAATTGGTTAGTGCTAAGTTTTGAACATTAGGGTTAAAAGTGAAAGGTGAACAAGTGAAAATAGAATCACTTGAAGGTAAATTAATTATTTCAGTAATTGGTTGTATTAAAGATGAGTAGGTTATGGTGTCTATGCATCCCGAAGAATTGGTAATTGATAAACTAACATCAAAATCTCCAGATGATAAATAGGTATGAGTAGGATGTGCTAAAGTAGAGCTATTCCCATCACCAAAATCCCAATACCAATTGGTGGCTCCCGAATTGGTTGATGTAAAATCTACAGTTAATGGAGTGCAACCAGTTTGAATAGAAGGAGTAAAATCAGCAATAAAACCTCCGGAATTAATTGTATCTAAAGTATATGTGTTGCTACATCCCAAAGAATCAGTTACTGTTAATTGAGGGAAGAATAACCCACTAGATAAATAGGTGTGAGAAGGTGATCCTTGAGAAACAAAAGAGGAATCATCTCCAAAATTCCAGATTACACTATTGCCAATATTTGTTGATGATTGAAATTGAACAGTTAACGGAGCACATCCATTAGAATCTGAGAAAGAATATGTTGCTGATGGAGCAGGATTGACTATTATTGGGTTTTGTTGGTCAATTTGATAGTTACATCCATTTGCAAAAGTCAACAAGGCACTTACATTAAATGTTCCACTATTGGCATACTGATGTGTGATTGTATCGGAAGATGTTGAAATAATTGCTCCAGCTCCAAAGTTCCAATCAATTGTGGATAGTGTATTATTTGTTGAGTGAATTGAAAACAAAGTCGAAAAAGGTTCACATCCAACAAAGTTATCAGCTGATAGCGATGAACTAGGAAAATCCCAATTTTCAATTGGGTTCAAATAAAAAGTATCAATACACATGGATGAATTGGTGGCAATTACAAATGGATTGAAAGTACCTGTAGTATTATAATTATGAGATGGATTGTTGACACCTGATAAGTTGCCATCTCCAAAATCCCACTGCCAAACTAAGTTAGATTGATTGTTAACTGTAGCTGCTGTAAAATTGTAAAGATTATTCGAATCGCATGAAAAAGTAGCTGAAGAATTAGCAGTGACAATTGGATTTTCAAAAATATTTATTGCAGGATGACTCATGGTATCGAAACAATGACTATTAAAGGCAACTAGCAATATATTATGTGTGCCACTTGAAGAATAGGTATGAGATGGGTTAATTAAATTGGTAGTATTCCCATCACCAAAATCCCATGTGTATGAGGAAGCATTTGAACTTTGGTTGTTAAAAGTATACAGGTTGTCATTTTCACAATCACTTCCATTATTAGTAACTGAAAAATTAGCATTTGGAGCATCTATTACTTCAACATAATTATTTTTTATAAGGGTGTCGTTAGGAGAATTTGCAAAGCCAACAATTAATGTTATTGTATAAACTCCAGACTGAATATAGGTGTTTACTGGGTTTTCAAGTTGAGATTGATTACCATCTCCAAAATACCATTGAAAAGATGTAGCATTGGGGCTTAAATTATTGAAAGAAACATTATGAGGAATACAGCCAACTAGCGTATCTGCATTGAAATTGGCATTTTGACCAAACGAAAAAAAAGAAGTTAGGAAAAAGAAAAAAAATACAATAAATCTTTTTGTTTTCATTTGGTTATCATTTATGATATCATTACAAACATATTTGATTTATTAATACACAAAGAGTCTTTTTTTCCTAACGTTGTTATTTAGTATATAAATGAATGATATTTTAAGATTTAGGCTTCTAGGTCTATAGGGATTTGTAGGGTAATTGAAGTTCCTAAAGACTTATTATTTGAATCTATCAAATCATTGATTTTATATGAAAATTCATTTTCATGCAATTCACTAAACATCTCCATTCTTACATCAATGATACTTTGTGCTTTAGATTGGTGTTTATCTCCTTTTCGTTGTTTTTTTAACAATTCAGCTGCTTCTCTTCCAATTCCATTGTCTATGATTTCAACAATTAAAAACTTATCGGTTTGGCTGAAATTTATTTCAACCATTCCGTTTGATTTTAAGTTTGATATTCCGTGAACAATGGCATTTTCAACAAATGGTTGAATAATCATTGGAGGAACCATTATTTCATCATCTAATAATTCA
The DNA here is from genome assembly GCA_002716065.1 of Crocinitomicaceae bacterium. Taxonomy (GTDB): domain Bacteria; phylum Bacteroidota; class Bacteroidia; order Flavobacteriales_D; family Parvicellaceae. Next base: position 69,213 of record PAZE01000048.1, read on the forward strand.
TCTGAAATGGACAGCTTGAATTGTAACTTTTCTCCTAATCTATTTTGTTCTAGAATTAAATAATTGTTTAAAAAGTCTACTTCTTCGTCCAAAAAAATTAAATCTTTTTCCGATTGGTTTAAAGATGTTCTAATTAGTTTTGAGAAGCCAGAAATCCCTTCTAAAGCTTTATCCTGATTGTTTTCTAATACGTGAAATTGTATTGAGTTTAGTATATTAAATATGAAATGAGGATTCATTCTAGAAACCAAACTCCTTAGCTGATATTGAATAGATTTTTGTCTTTCTAGTTGAATTTTAAAAGCTGAAATTTTTGCTGATTTTTCTAAGTTTTCTTTAAACTGTTTTCTAGAATTTATGGCTGCATTAACTCTAGAATTTAGGATAATATTATTGATAGGCTTTTCTATGTAGTCATTCGCGCCATTGTTAAAACAGTTTACAAAAGTAGAAGTGTCGTTATCTCCAGTAATCATAATTACTGGAATATTTTTATGAACCTCACTTGATCTTATTTTTTTTAGCAGTTCTATGCCATTTATATCTGGCATGTTCACATCTAACAAGAAAAGATCAAATTGTTCTTTTTCTAATCTTAAAAGTGCAAGATTTGCTTTTGCTACAAATGAAACCTCTCTATCTTTTGAAGAAAGTAGATTTTTTAAATGTTCAAGAACTAGAAAGTCATCATCAACAATTAAGATTTTATCCATAAATTAAAGATATACTTAAATATAGTATTTAATTTCTTTTAACATTGGATAATTCTTTAGATATAATTCTACTGTACTTTTCATTACTATCGTAAAATAATTTTTTCTTAAAATTATATCTAATATAGGCAACTGGAAAATCCATTAAGTCAATATTTTCCTCAGATAAATTCCATAAACTTATTTCATTTAAATTTATTTTTAAATCAAAAAAAGGAAGTTTTTTCTTGCCATTAACGTGTGTGTTAAAAGCAATTCTTTTGGTGTAATGATTTTCAGCAATAAACTCAATTAAAATTTCCGTTTCTAAAGGAATGTATATGTCGTACCTTCCGCTTTTAACAAGGATAGTATCAGGAGTTTTATTTTTTTCAACTAATCGAATAAATACATTAGAAACCCTTCCCAATGAATTTACTATTTGCCCTTTTACTTGCAATTTATTTTTAGCTTCTTTTTGAGCGAACAAAAACAATGGGGCAATTGTGAAAAACAGTATGCAACAATAATTTTTAATGTTAATCTTTATTTGTAATAACAAAGAAACTTAAAAAAGTGGTTGATTATTTAAATGGGATGTATAGAGAATCAACATTTATATGTTTACTACCAATAATAGTTTTATTGTTTAGTTCAAGCCTTGATTTATAATCAACTAGATAAAGATTGTTGTAATTGTTTTCTTTAGAGTTGCTGAGATTTATTGTGGCAGGGTTGTATTCTGCTTTTTTTTGGAATACTGCATAACAAACGTTACTATTAGAAACACTAATGTTGCTTGCTTTAATTAAGGACTTGTCCTTAGAGGCTAGTCCAATATTTGCACTATCAATTGAACAATTTATTGCCTGCAAAAATGAATTTTCTCCACTAGAAATAGCTTTGTCTTTAATGTTTATTAGTTCGCAATTTTTAATAGTAACATTACTTCCTGAGATATCAACTCCATCATTTTTAGTGTTAGAAAACGTACAGTTATCGATAACACCATTACAAAAATCAGCATCAAAACCATCTGAAGTAGTGTTCTCAATAACAGAGTTTTTAAGAGTAAAGTTGCTAGAAATTAGGTTTAATGCATCTTCAGAAATATTATTGGAGAAAGAGCAGTTGTTAATTTCCACAGTTGAATTGTAGAAGGTTACTGCTCCAGTTAAAGTCCAATTGGATTGATCGTTTAATCTACAATTGATAAAGTTTACATTTAACATTTCTGAAGTATCCTTCTTAGAACAAAGTACAACAAGACTTCCATTATTAATAGTAATTGGAGAAGTTTTTGTTCCTAAAAATGAAATAGGAGAATAGGATAGGATAAAAGATGAATTATTTAGCTGTAGATTTGACCCTTTTTCAATTTGAAGTTTCCATCCTTGAGGAATAGTAATGTTCTTTTCAAATGTATAATCACCTTTTTTAAGTAGTATAGTTTTCTCGGTTGAGTCAATTTTAAATGAAGGCGGAATACTAGAAAGTGAGGATTTGTAATTGGTTAATTCAATAGTACTGCTAGCATCATATTTCCAATATTGAATTTTATTTAATTCTATTTTACCTGTGTTTTTTGGAACAAAACAAATCATTGAGGCTGTAGAGTCTATTGGTAAAACTATTGAATCAGCAAAATGTGTGTATTTATTCAATACTATTTTTTTGTTTAATGGGTGCTTAAATGGAATAACCTTATTGTCTTTATTTAAAAAGCCTAAAATTTCGATAGTTGAAAAATGGTAATTTTTTATGAGCAGCTCTTCTTTATTATTGTTTTTCCGAGTTGATTTCAGCCCAATAGAGGGGAAGAAATACTTTCCAATTGTATCCAATTGACTGTAATCGCTTTTATATGGTGAAAATTTAAAGTTATTTTTTTTGTAATAGGGAAGTAAGCTATCAATTAATCTTGCATTTTCTTTGTATCTATTTAAGTTAAAATTATAGTTCGGGTATTCAATTTGAATTTTTTCTTTCAAAGAATTGATTTCTGAGTAATATTTTCTTTCAATTTTATTGATGAATTCTTCGGAAGAGTATTTTTCTAAATAGTTACAATAGTGTTTTTTGAAAATGGGAGAATTAAAAAATTGTTTGTTTAAAAAATAGATAGGTTTTTCATTTTTATCTTCTTTAGTATATCCAAGTATAATGTCTTTTTCATTTTCATTAAACCCCGAAAAGCAATCAAAACCAATATGCTCCAATTGGTTAGTTATGGGGTTAAAATAAAAACGTTGATTTTGCCAATGTAATGCGTGTCTAACCCTAGCGAGGTCACACAATGCAAAATATTTAGCAGCATTTTCAAGATCAAATATTTCATTTAAATCAGCTTCTAAGCTTTTATAATTAAGCATTAGTTGTGTAGCATTATCAAAATTTTTTTTTAGCGTAATCTTTCTTAAGGTTTTACTTTTTTTAAATGGTATAACATCTGCTGCTTCAAAAGATGGGAAGGAGAGGTGGTAAAATTCTTTTTTAATTCTTGTCTCCCATATTCCTTCTTCGTTAAATTTTACAATAGGACCTTCTCTTCTTTTATTGTACTCAATTAATTGTTTTTGAAAATGTTCCTCATAGGCATAGATGCCTAAATCTTTACCATTTAGTTTAACATCTATAAATTCATATCTTGTTGTAAGTATATTTTCTTGGTAAAATAGTTTATGTATTAGCCATTCTTCCAAAAATGTACGAGTATTAGGAGATTGAATAGAGAAGCTTTTTAGGCCTTCAAATGAATTCTCACCCAAAACCGATATTCTAAAGGACCATTTTTCTCCTTGAAGGTGGTCAGTCCAATCACCTTTAAATCGCAGTTTAATAGGTAATTGCTGGCCTTTATATTTTAAAGTCCCTTTGATATACGTTTTTAGTTCTGGAGTGATTATTCCAAGTTGAATTGCTTTTTCTATATAACTATTTAACCTATTGTAACTAGAGTCAGAAATTAAAATCTCGAATTTATTATCGAAATGATTTTTTCTGCTATTCTCTTTATTGTTAGAGCATTTTGAGCATAATAAAAAAATAAAAATACAAGTGAATAGTATAGAAATCCTCAAAAGTTTCAAATTTGAAAAATAAGTAAAATGTTAAAAGTGCAATATTAATAATTTGAACATTAAAATATAATATATCCATAACATAAAACTTCTATTGTCGTAATATTGGAATGAAGCATAAGTTATCCTAATTATTTACATACATTAGTGGATATATTACTTTAAAATTTTAAAATGAATAATAGAAAAGCTCCAAGCTTACTATTGGCCCTAATTCCAATTATAACCTTAATTTTTTTGTTGGGGACTAACGTATGGCTCTTTGGAGATAATACCCTATCTGGATCCAATCAACTAACATTGTTATTTTCGGCTGCTATTGCTGCTTTGATTGGTTACTTTATTAAAGTTCCTTGGAAAGATATGCTCGAGGGTGCTGTAAATAGCATCTCTTCTGCAATGGGAGCCTTAATTATTTTACTTCTTATTGGTTCTCTTGCTGGTACTTGGATGCTTTCAGGTATTGTTCCAGCTATGATCTATTATGGTCTAGATATTCTTTCTCCTTCCATTTTTCTTTTTGCATGTTGTATAATTTGTGCTATTGTCTCTCTTTCTACTGGAAGTAGTTGGTCCACCATTGCTACTATAGGTATTGCCATGTTGGGTATAGGAACAGCTTTGGGTATTTCCGAGGGATTAATAGGAGGTGCTATTATTTCAGGAGCTTATTTTGGTGATAAAATGTCTCCACTTTCCGACACTACAAACTTAGCTCCAGCTATGGCAGGAACTGATCTAATTTCTCATATTAAATACATGATGTTTACTACAATTCCTTCTATTGTTATTGCTCTTATTTTATTTTTAGTTATTGGTTTGGTTGCATTTGGTTCTGATGGTGAAATTACTGATGTTGTTTCTATGCAAGAGGCCATTTCTTCAACTTATAATATTAGTCCTTGGCTCTTTTTAGTACCTGCCTTGGTTATTTTTATGATTGTAAAAAAAGTACCCGCTATCCCTGCTTTACTTTTTGGAACACTTGCTGGTGGTTTAGTAGCTATATTTTTTCAATCAAATATCATAGTAGAATTATCTGGGTTGGAGTCCAAAGCAATAACCAGCAATCTATCTTATTTGAAATCTTCCTACATAACAGTTATGAATGCTATGACTGTAGATGTTTCTGTAAACACAGGGAATTCTGCAGTTAATGATTTGGTGTCAACTGGTGGTATGTCGGGAATGCTAAATACCATTTGGTTAATTATTTGTGCCATGAGTTTTGGTGGTATTATGGAAAAAACAGGATTGTTAAATAGGATTACTGATAGTCTTATGGTTTTTGTTAAATCTAGAAAATCACTAGTGTTAACTACTTCAGGTACTTGTTTGTTTTTTAATGTTACTGCTTCGGATCAATATTTAGCGATTGTTGTTCCAGGAAGAATGTTTTCAAAATCCTATAAAAAATACAATTTAGATCCAAAGAATTTAAGTAGAACATTGGAAGATTCTGCTACGGTAACCTCAGTACTTGTTCCATGGAATACTTGTGGAGCAACTCAAGCAGGCGTCTTAGGTGTGGCAACGCTAACGTATCTTCCATATTGCTTCTTTAATTTGATAAGCCCTTTGATGACACTATTTTTCGCCTATGCAAGCATTAAAATAGCGAAGCTTAAAGAAAATTAAACCTGGTTTAAAAAATCAGAAATTAACGTATGAAAATGGTGAACTCCTTTTTCCATTCTTGGTGAATATCTTCCATGCTTATAGAATCTTGAGCTAACTCCTTTTTGTACCTGTTCTACAATATCTTCATCTTCTCTTTCAACTTTATCTAAAATAGAACCTGCACCAAGTTCTAATTTAGATTCATCCCATATGTAAGTCTTAAACTCAACTTTAGTTAATTTAGTTGATATGGGTTTTACAATATTTAAGGATAATCCCCAAGGATAAAAATTAAACATCATATTTGGGAAAATCCAGAAATAATATGCAGCAATTTCTTTCCCGTAATCTACAGAAGATTCTGGAAGATCAAAACAGTGCTCACCGCCAGAAGCAATTCCAAGTTGTAAGTTAGAATATCGATATATTTCAGTGTTGTACTTAGAGTAATCAAGTGTTTTGGCTAAATCCTTATGAATAAAGGGTATGTGGAATCCTTCAAGATAATTATCACAATATAGAGCCCAATTTGCTTTTACTAAATAATCTCTTGAAGCATTTGAATCATAAATAAAATCTTCAATAGGCATCCATCCAACCCTCTTGTCCATTTCATTAACAAAAGCAGTTAAATCATTTCTTGGCTCTAGTGAAGAGAATAAAAATTGTTTCCATTTTTGTAACGGCACTTTTGTTAAGTTATCTTCTTTACTAGGAAAATTTTGCATTCCATTGGTTTCAGGCATCGACAAAAATTGACCACATGGTTTAAATCTTCTTCCATGATATTTACAAGTAATATCTTTTTTAATAATGCAACTGTTTTCAACTAGTAAATTTCCTCGATGTGTACAAACATTCGAAAAACAATTTACATTGTTGTTCTTATCATTTACAAGCAATAGAGGCTCATCAATGAATCCATCCATGAATTTAAATGGTTTAGCACTGTTTGAAAGCTTTAATTTTGAACCATCTCCAACAATTTGCCATGTTTTGGCAAAAATATTTTCTTTAGAAAGGTTAAATAACTCACCAGATTTATAAAATGAACCTGGAAGAGTTGTTGCCTTAGTTATGTCTTTATTTATTGCTTTCATTGCATTTTAAAAAAGAAAATAAATTGAATTATGACTATATAACTAACTCAATATACACAAGATTTAATAAAAAAAGCTTGAGATTCTTAAGAAAATATCTGTTAATAGCTTGATTTAAATACTTATAATGCTATTATAATGAGATATTTATAAATTTTTATTTAAATTTGTCCTAATTAATCATTTGAT